>NZ_JAVRBM010000135.1:0-13566 GCF_034531255.1 Nostoc sp. ChiQUE01b
ATACATTGTCGCAGTTTTTGATCCCATTTTTTCAGATTTTGTGAGAAATCCGCGTCTAGGCAAGTGTCGAAACTCCCTAAGGGAAGAACCAAGAAAGCCTCAAATCACTTTGAGGAAGCCCATACTGTAATCTCTGATTCAGTGTGGGAGGATGTTACCAAAATGGCAATACCCTAGATAGTAGAGAAATATTAAGGAGCAGATGTGAAAGAAAAAGACGTTTTTTTCCCGGTGGATGGAGAGTTGCTCATGATATTGCCCAGAGCAGCAGCAACAATTAGAAACCCTGATGTGCAACTACCTATTTTCCAAGTGGATGCAGATGGCTATTTCTTGGAAATGCGAGTTCAAGCTGACCCTGAAGACAAAAGTGAAGTTGCTCTTACCCGTCGTGTTCGACTAGAAGATATTACGGAAGAGGAGTGGGAAGAAATAAAGGAACAGTATGCCAATGTTGATATAAAAGCCTGTACAGACGAAGGAATTAGTAAAGGACTGGAGAAGATTCAAGATCGGCGCGTTCAGCGCTTGTTTATGGCATTGCTTACATTTTTAAATCCAAGGCAAATTTCCATTGTGTTATTTCTGTACAAGAAAGCGCGAGAGCAGGGCAACGGTCCTCTAGTTTATTTTCGGGCTAATGAGTTGTTGAAGAGTCTGGGTTATACCAGTACTCAAAAAGGTACTATCACTGCCAGGTCAAGGTCGCAGCTTAACCAAGACTTGGTTGCTCTCCATAGAACTGAGCTGGTATTTGCTCAATCTCTAAAAAAAGGCAATACAAGGGGAGCGAAGGTCATTGTCAAAAGTATTCTCCGTATTCGAGATTATGAAATTGATAATTTACCGCGAGACTTTGATTTAGCTAAAGCTGCTGATTACACCTATGAACTAGCAGATGCTTATACGGTGGCCCTGGAATTTTTTGATGGGCCACAGCAGACAGGAGACTATGTCCTCTTTTCCAACAGCATTGATATTAAGCAGAAGCAGGGAAGTAATGCCAAGTATGACTACAAGACGAAGTTACTGATTTATCTTGCTAACCGCATGAAATGGGATACATTAACTGAAGGGCAATATTTGGTAATTTCTAGGCAATATCTATTTAAGAATCTAGATTTGTTAGCTAGTAACCAGTCTAGAAACAACCAAATTCTGTGGCGGACAATAAAAGAACTGCAAGCTGAGGGTTATATATTAGATGCCCAAGAAATATCTGGAAAACGGAAGATGATCAATATACACTTAAAAATCAACCAGGACAAACTCCGCCATAACTGAAAAGTACTCAATTGTAGTACAGGCTGTGGAGTTTAATTAGTATTACCAACGCCTATAAGCAGCCCTTTCAACGCGAACAAATGAACTACTAAGGCAAAGGCTAAAACCCGCTCCCAATATAGAACCCATTTGAGATCTTTGAAGTGAACAAGTAAAATCGGCACAAATAGAATGACAAAAGCGTCCACAATGTCGCCTAGAGGACGGAAAAAGCCACAATTATCACTCTTTGCTGGTCTGGTTTTGGCACTGGTTATCCTGTTGATTTGCTTGGTATACAGTGTCACGCTTGGTGCAGCAGAAATAGCTTTAGACAAGGTTTTGACATCTTTTATAGCCTTTGATGGTTCATATGAACACTTAGTAATTCAAACTGTGAGATTACCGCGATCGCTCATTGCTATCCTTGTAGGATCAGCCTTGGCAGTATCAGGGGCGTTAATGCAAGGTTTGACGCGCAACCCCCTAGCAGATCCAGGGATTTTGGGTATTCAGTCGGGGGCTGCATTGGCTGTAGTTGCCACAATTTTTGTTTTTGGCAGCTCGGACTTGAGTGTTTTAACCATTGTGGCCTTTTTGGGTGCAGGAGCCACAGCGATGTTAGTCTACTTCCTTGGTTCTTTGGGAAAAGGAGGGGCTACACCATTGAATCTCACAGTAGCAGGCGCGGCGCTCACGGCTCTGATTTCTTCCCTGACGACAGCCATCCTGATCGTCAGTCAACGCACCTTAGAAGAAATTAGATTTTGGTTAGCAGGTTCACTGGCTGGGCGCGATATCAATATGTTCTTGCAAGCACTGCCCTTCGTCGCCCTTGGATTAATCGTTGCTTTTGCCCTTGGTAGACAAATTACTACCATGAGTCTCGGTGAAGACATAGCAAAAGGCTTAGGTCAACAGACAGCTTGGGTGAAAATCATCACGGCTATTAGCGTTGTTTTACTGGCGGGAAGTTCCGTATCTATTGCCGGGCCAATCGGCTTTATCGGCTTAGTTGTTCCCCATATCGTGAGATTTTTTATTAAAGCCGATTACCGTTGGATTTTGCCTTACTCCGCAGTGGTAGGTGCAACTTTACTTTTGGTTGCAGATATTACCGCCCGTGTATTATTTAAACCCCAGGAATTACCTGTGGGAGTAATGACAGCACTGGTTGGTGCGCCCTTTTTTGTCTACTTGGCTAAGTCAAAGGTGAAGAAATGAAGTTGGATTGGCTCGTCATCCGTTCCGAGACAATATCTTTTCGCATAGACCGACGTGTACCACCAATCCTGGTATGTTTGGCAGTAGTGATTGTAGTGGCGATGGTGATGAATGTGGGCAGAGGTGAATATCCCATTTCGCCCTTGGATATCGTCAAAACTGTATTTGGTTTAGATACAGGGAACCCAGACCATGCTTTCGTGATTCACAACCTACGGCTACCCCGCACCCTTGTCGCTTTTATGGTGGGAGTGGCCTTTGCTATTTCTGGCACTATCTTTCAAGGTTTAACACGCAATCCCTTAGCTGACCCTGGTATTATCGGCATCAATGCTGGGGCAAGTTTAGCAGCAGTGACAGTAATTGTCCTATTTCCATCAGCACCGATTTATACATTGCCTGTTTCAGCCTTTGCAGGTGCTTTATTGATGGCTGTTTTAATTTACTCCCTGGCTTGGAATAACGGTAGTTCGCCGATTTTACTAATTTTAATGGGTGTGGGGTTGTCTGCGATCGCCAGTGCTTTCACCATCTTGATGATTACCTTTGGGGACATTTATGACGTTAGTAATGCCTTAGTTTGGTTGGCTGGCAGTGTCTACGGACGCACTTGGGAGCAAGTCTTTTCCTTCTTACCTTGGTTAATAGTTTTTGTACCGATGGCGTTGACATTGGCAAGACATTTAAACGCCTTAAATTTAGGAGATGATGTCGCCAAAGGTTTAGGTACTCGCGTGGAATGGCAACGTGGTTTGCTAGTGCTGGTGGGTGTAGCTTTAGCAGGTGCAGGAGTCGCTACTGCCGGAATGATTGGTTTTGTTGGGTTAATTGCACCTCATTTAGGGAGACAGTTGGTAGGTACAAATCATGAAGGGTTAATTCCTACCTCGGCATTGTTAGGGGGTGTGATTGTTGTAGTCGCAGACTTGCTAGGAAGAACAATGTTTGCGCCTATCGAACTTCCTTGTGGGGTAGTGACTGCTGCTATTGGTGCGCCTTATTTTCTATATTTGTTAATTCGTAACCGGAAAAAATAAGGGACGAATCAATTCAAAATTCAAAATTCAAAATTCAAAATTAAAGATTTTCTCACTCCTGCCTTCTGCCTTGTCTACGACATGCTACGCGAACTGTGTTCTTCAAGATTCAAAATGGTATCAACTATGAAAGGATTATCAACCAAAAGTCTGTCTTTAGCTTATGGTGGTGTGCCAATTATTAAAGATTTAAATTTGGCCATTCCTGCCAGACAAATTAGTGCTTTAGTTGGTGCTAATGGTTGTGGTAAATCAACTTTGCTAAGAGGTCTGGCCAGACTTCTCAAGCCAAATCACGGTACAGTATATCTTGACAGTACCTCAATTTTTAAGCTTTCCACTAAAGAAGTAGCCCAGCAGTTGGGAATTTTACCTCAAGGGCCAGTAGCGCCGGAAGGGTTAACAGTACGAGATTTGGTAGCACAAGGGCGTTATCCTTATCAAAATTGGTTGCAACAGTGGTCAGAAAAAGACGAAAAAATCGTACAGCAGGCATTGCTAACAACAGATTTAATAGAGTTAGCAGAGCGAGAACTAGATACTTTGTCTGGTGGACAACGACAGCGGGCTTGGATTGCAATGGCGCTGGCGCAGGATACGGATATTTTACTTTTAGATGAGCCGACTACCTTTCTCGATTTGGCGCACCAGATAGAAGTTTTGGATTTGTTGTATGAGTTGAACCAAACTCAGGGACGGACGATTGTGATGGTATTGCATGATTTAAATCAAGCTTGTCGTTATGCTGATTATCTAGTTGCTGTCAAAGATGGTCGGATTTTTGCGGCTGGGGAACCAAAGCTTGTGATGACCGAAGATATGGTTCACGAGGTTTTTGAGTTAGAGTCCCGTATTATTCCTGACCCCATTCTCGGAACGCCGATGTGTGTACCAATAGGACGTAAGGGGAAATTACAGGCTGTTTGATTTGAAATTATGTCACTCAAAATTCAAGGATAGGAAAAAGCAGTATGAATATTGGTGTATTTGTTAGTGCTTTAGGCAGTGCCAGTGTAGAATTTATCGAAACAGCAGCAATTGCTTATGCGATCGCTCGTTCTGGTTATCCACGAGAAGCGAGTTTAGGAGTAATCGTAGGTTTGTCTGTTGTTAGTCTAGCAGCGATAATATTAGGAACTCAATTACAAGCTATTCCCCTAGAATTACTGCAAATTTTTATTGGCTTGTTGCTACTGTGGTTCGGTTTCGGGTGGGTGAAAAAGTCCGTTTGGCGACAAGTTGAGGGTAAACGTGCTGGATGGGTTAGTGACCCACTCACCTCTGAAGGTATTTTTTTAGAGACGGAAACAACTAGTTTCAACTTCCTGAATTTTATTTTAATGACTAAAAGTGCTGCTCTTGAAGCATTAGAAGTAGCCATTATTGTCACCACTCTTGGTTTAGCATCAAGTGCTTGGAATGAATCTTTATCAGGAGCAATTTTAGCATTTTTCTTAACAACTGCTGTAGTAACTTTGTTACATGGACAATTGCTTCAAGTTCCAGAAATCTTAATTAAGCTAAGTGCAGGTATCATGCTAATGGCATTTGGTACTTTTTGGATAGGTGAGGGATTAAATTTCAAATGGTTCTTTGGAGAAATAACGCTTTTAATATTGATAACTTTTTATGGAACGATCAGTTTTCTAGTAATTCGTTGGTTACAAACCAAGCAACCTGCATAAATGAAAGAGCAATTTACCCAAAGCCAAAATAATAAACTAGAATTATCTTCCCATAACCCGATTCTCTGTGTACAAAACTTGGGTCGAAGCGTTGAAAAATACTGGGTTTGGAGTCACCTTAGTTTTCAATTATTTCCAGGGGAGCGAGTAGCGGTGGTAGGTGCTTCTGGCTCTGGGAAAAGCTTACTGCTACGAGCCTTAGCTGGTCTTGAACCAGTACAAGCAGGACAAATCATTTTTCAGGGACAGCTGATGAATTCCTGGTTTATGCCCAGCTATCGTTCTCAAGTTATTTATTTGCACCAACGACCAGCTCTTTTGGAAGGAACTGTAGAGGAAAATCTCCAGCTAGTTTACCGATTAGCAGTTCACCACCATCAAGTTTACAACCGCAAGTTGATTTTAGACTATCTGCATCTTTTGCATAAAACGGCTGACTTTTTGCAGCGTCCGATTAGTGCTATTTCTGGTGGTGAGGCGCAGATTGTCGCCTTTTTACGAGCTTTGCAACTTTCACCAAAAGTACTACTACTGGATGAACCTACTGCCTCACTGGATACTGGAACTGCCCAAAATTTAGAAGCTTTAGTTGCAGCTTGGCAAAATGAAGACCCACAACGGGCATATCTCTGGACAAGTCATGACCCAACCCAGTTGTCACGCATTACCAACCGCCAAATTACCTTGAAGGAAAAAGATTGATGGAAACTAATTATATCCAGATTAGTTACGGACAACTGGCTTTAGCGACTTTGTTTATTGTGATCAATATAGGGCTTTCCTTGGGCTTACAGTTGGGGCTAGAGCAAAGTCTAGGGATAGCCTCGCTCCGAATGGTAGTGCAGTTGTTACTAGTGGGGTATATATTGCAGTGGGTATTTACTCTCAGCAACCCTGTATTGATAATACTTTTAGCTTTGAGCATGACTGTTATAGCTGGTGTATCTAGTGTTAACCGTACACGTAGACGGTTTACAAGTATTTATTGGAATAATTTTATTTCGCTTTTAACCGGTTCATTTTTAGTTACGGGGATAGTAGTTAGCGGTATTTTACGCGTCCAACCTTGGTACGAGCCTCAGTATCTCATTCCCCTTTTGGGTATGGTATTGGGTAATGCCCTCACGGGTACATCTTTGAGTTTAGATCGGTTTATGGAAGACTTGACCAATCGGCGCTTTGAAATAGAGGCACTACTGACTTTGGGCGCAACCCGTTGGGAAGCTGCACATCAAACTATTAAAGAAGCCCTCAGAACAGGAATGATTCCTACTATTAACTCAATGATGGTGATGGGATTAGTTAGCCTACCAGGAATGATGACTGGTCAAATTCTGGCTGGGGCTAGTCCTAATGATGCCATACGTTACCAGATTGTGATTATTTTTGCACAGGCATCAGGAACAGCGATCGCGACAATCGGCGTTGTTATCCTAGCTTTTCTGGCTCTGTTTAATCGAAATCATCAGTTTACACATTTGTTAAGTAAGCTTGGTTAGCTGGATTTTTATTTCCTCTACAAAAGACAAAATATATCACGCTTAACTTGCAGTTTTTTTCAAGGAGCGATCGCTCGCAAATCCTGCCCATTGGTAATGGTGTCCAAAAATTTGGGTCGCTCCGAAATAGAGTGAGTTCCAGACTGGATAATAATTTTGGGGATTTTTGCGCGATCGCAGAGCAAGCATTCAACCATAAAATCCACATTCCGCAGATATTAACGCGGATTTAATAATTATAAAATTGGAGAAACTCAAGCCTGTAATGATTGTCTGGCAATGATTGCAGGCTTTTTTCCTATAAAATAATAAGGCTGTAAGTGGAGAGAGAAAAAGCATGAATGAGGAACTAGAAGCAATAAAAGTCCTAGATATAGACCATTTGGGAATAGTAGCAGGAATAATAGATGAGATGGAATTGGTAGAAGAAGTGAATAAAAAATTGGGAATAAAAGTTAAGGAAACTCTCACTTCTGGACAAGTAATGAAAGCGATGAGAGAATTAAAATGGATAACAAGAGTGCCACTAAATATTAAAGAGGCACAACATAAAATCTGGGAGCATCCCAGTTTGACGAAAACATCAAATAGCTAGCGTTCCATTGAGGTAAGCACAACGCACAGAAAGCACTTGATTAACATTTTTAGCTTTCCACTGTGCCCCAGTTATTTTCATCCGAGTGCCGAGAAGTTTGATCGCAGATTCTACCGCGCCTGACCCCACAGAACAGATTTGCTCGGCTTGACAATAGCTGTAGTTGACAATTCTCAGGCGGTGTCGCTCAAGATAAGTGTGATTTGAATCATAAAATAAACTTTTAGCTCAAGATATGCTTCAAAAAAAGTTAACCATTTTATGCTTCAGAAATCAGTGTCAAAGTAGAAAAATCACATCTACCAAGTAATTGCAGCACTTGATGAGGGATTATCGTTGCGTCAAACAGCAACACAAGCTAGTTAGGAAATGGTGGTTAGCCGATGAGTAATCAACTTGGCAAGTCTAGTAATTGATTATTAGCTATATACAAAATCTCCATTTTGTCATTTCGCCTTCTGAATCCCTTTAGCTGCGTTGCCGTAAGGAATTGTGTCACCACTTTCATCCACAATTTCAATGTATCCATTTGGGTGAAATTCTGGATAGAGATAATACTTTACAATACCAAATTGCTGAAATGGCTTACACTGTTCATCGTGCGATTCAAAACTTACCCGATTGCCGGGTTTTAATTTTCTTTTACCCATCTATTTTATTATTCTAGTTTGGTAAATATTTTTTCAGAGGATTCAACAAAATAAGATAAGTATCCTTTAATCAATTTAATATCTTTACTTAGTTCTGATTTTGTCTGTTTCGTTCGAGATAGAGCGCCATACAAGTAATCATTCATTGATTCAGTATTACCTCCTTTTATCTCCTCTTTTAAATTTTCTAAACATTCAATCGAGTAATCAAGGCAACTTATATGCTCTCCAAAAGTATCTAAATAGCATTTTATTTGAGCTAATGCTGCATCAATATCAATTTTGTCTGCTTTGTTTAAGTGCATAGTCAAAATTCCGTTTTGATATTCGGTATATTAGGTAAGTTATGTGATTGATTTGCAATTTCAACAAATAAAACAGATGCTTCTTCATTTTCTGAAGAAGCAATGAGTTCCATTTGGCTATCAAAAATCAGAAATTTTAACAATCCCTCTGTAACAAAAGGTGTATATAACAAAGGGAAACTTAAATTATTCATACAATAAGTTGCATAATTTCCTTTTGAACTAATAGCTTAGCCACGGTTATTCTTAATTTTTTCAACTACCTGTTGGGGTGTTAATCCCACAAAATCCTGACAATTGCTTTCATCAACTAATATTGGATTCAATCCTTGATTTATAAGTTCCATGTGAATTGAGCCTATCCATAAGGATTGAGCATTAGCGTAAAGATTTCTGAATCTACGCTCCATTTCCTCTTCAAAGCTTTCTACTGATTTACGACGAGCCATAATTCATAAGATGCCACATCTTAGATTAAAGTTTATCACCAAAGGGATTAGTATATGGGTTCTTTCGTGTGTACTCAAAAGGGAATTTGTGATAAAAGGCGTTTCCCCACCTCCATTTGAAACTTTGCATAGATAATGCTTTAAGCCTTCCTTCTGTTTTGTATACAATTGCGTGATAAGGCCTTGTAGAATAACTTTTCTTGATTAATGTAAGCATTTTTCAAAATTCCCTTTTTGTCACATGAACGCTGAAAAACTTATGCGGTGGTTGGGTAGATGCCATCCCTTCCAGCAGAAGCAGAGAATGGAATAGTTTATTTTCTGGAAGTCCTTAAATGGCTGGTTGTCTGACATTTTGATTATGCGTATTTAAGTCTTCGATAATGGCAGAATATTTAGAAAATTCATTGAATTCTAATTCATTAATAAAACCAATTAAAGCAAATGGACATTTACAACCCAAAGCTTGTTTTAGAAAATCAGTATTTAGGTGAGATTCTTGGCAGACAATCTCAAAAATATCTTCGCTAGTTAATTCTAGATTTTCATCTAATTCCAATATTTGCGCTTCTATTAAGTTAACTAGCTTTTTAATAGAGAAACAAGTTCCGATTTTGTCAGAGATTGTTAGCTGATTCATCTTAGTAAATATTATTTTTAATTTTACTCTGATTTTTAGACATAATCTTCAAATTGGGAAATACTGCTGTAAAATCGGGTACAAAGAAGCAGCAATTGCCTCAAACTTATCACCGTCTGGATAGGGACGAGAAATTTCCTCTCCATCTTCATTCAACCACTCTTGCCGTATGGGAGTGTACTCAAGCGATAGAATTGCAGTTCTCCATCGGCCCGATAACGCTAGATGTTCACCAGACCAAAATAGCCAAAAATCAACCTTATTATTTCGATAAACTTCACTAATAGGATTAGAATAAGGACGATTTTTCGGATTAAAACTTTCGGTAAAGTAGCCTTGAAAATTAATTTTTATAAAACCTTTTTCAATTTCTACTGTTAATTTAAAGCGAGAGTGTGGATAATGATCTGATGAAATTTTTGCGGCTGTTAATTCAAATTCTATAGGTAAAGTAGATAAACTCATTAATTAATAATTTCCTTGAATACTGATACGAACTTTATTGAAAAACTGATACCCTTGATAAAAACTGTTTACTACTGAATTTTTTGATGTTCACTGAAGTCCTACAGTATCTCGTTTGGGTTTGCGTTGCCCAACACGTTGGGAAGACTTTTTAGGCGTTTCCTGTTGAGTTGCGGCTTCATCATCAATCGTCTTCTTTTCTACCGTGTGACTGGCGGTAATATTTGTTTCTAGTGGTGTCTCGCTAATTGAAGAATCAGCTGGTTTTGTCTTCTTGCGAGTTTGTTTTTTCTTGGGGGCTGGCTCGATAGGAATTTCATCTGGTGTTGTGGAAGCCGTTTCATCGGCCGTAGAACTAACGGGCTTTTTACGAGTCCGCTTTGTTGGGGATGGTGGTTTGTCAGATTTTGAGGGCGATGCAACCACATCTGCTGCGCCCTTTGATAAATCCACCGCAGTTTTTGGCACAGATGTAGAACCCATTCCCATCTGTAGCAAATGCCACAAATGTTCACGACGACTTTCCATGTAACTAAGTTTTTGTTCACCCTCAGTAGTATCCAGCGCCATGCGTTCACATTGGGCAAGAGAGAGCGTATGTTCATGGAATTGTTCTAAACTCAGAGTATCGTGTCCATCATGTAATGCCGCCGCCACAGTCCGTATAAGCCAGTCCTTAAGTACCCCAACACAACCAATGGAACGTTCATAGAAGTAAAGCCAATGCTGCATTAGTTGCGGAACATCCACATTCATAGGTATTTGCATCAGGAGTGCCAATAATGCGGATTGAAAGTCTTGGCGGTCAAGTTCATTCTGATACAAATAACGCGGAAAATGGATATCCAGTCCCCGCCGGGATGCTTGACCACTTAAATTGCGAAAATTGAGCAGTTCGTAAGTCCCAATCAGAATGTGTAGCACACCCGTAACATTGGTCATGGACTTAATCCAGTCTAACTGGTCTAAAAGCTTACCAGCACTAGCACCAGTCCCAATCTTCATTAAGTGCTGTGCTTCATCCAAAATCACTGCTCGTACACCACGTTTGGTCATTACCTCTTCTAATGCGTGACGCAGTTCAGGCGAATCATTAAACTGTGCTGTTTTAGTCCGGGAGCGTCCTTTTTTCTCCCAGGTCTGCTCCGCATCAATATCGATCAGCATCCGCCGCTCATAGAATGGTTCTCCCAAAAGTTTAAGTGCAGTGCGGTAATAATCTGCCCGATTAAACACCCCACCGTCAGATGGTCGTGTTTCTAACAGCAATAATGGCATCGGGGGCTGACTGCCGTTATGATAGCTCAAGGAGTTGGAAACACCCGGTAACTGTTCAGGGACATTCTTATTTAACCGTTTAGCAATCTGGCGAATCATCGTTGTTTTACCCACACCGCTTGGCCCATACACCAACACATGAGCAAATCCGGCGGGTTCTCGAATCGCACGCATCAACAACATATCTACTCGTTCTAACTGGGGATGTAAAACTGCATACTCCTTAAACTGGGTAAGTTTGAGGTGCATTTGGTCGCTTCCCTTCCCGGTTAAAAAATTGTCCATTAACGGTATTCCCCTAGTATCGGCAGTCGTGTGAGATCCAACAGTTCAACGTTTTGAGACAGTGCTGGCAATTGTTCGTCATCTTGACTGTGGGCTTCCATAGCCAGCTCAGGAATGCTGACTGTGGGGAACTGGGGTACACCTTCCTTATTGGGCGTTAAATTTTCCAGTACCCCAACCGCTTCCAAATCCCGTAATCGTTGCATGAGCAAGGTTTCATGCTCTTGCACTGCCGCGATGAAGTCAGCAAGGCGTTTGGCAGAGATATTTGTACTCACAGCATTACGCTTATCTTGCTGTCTGATTTCTTGGGCTGCTAACAGCACTTCTTTCTCCGTGCGTCCGGCAAAGGTGTTGTAATACTGGGAGATACATTTGACCCATCTTCCCTCCAGGTACGCATAAGCTACACCCATATCAAAAGGGTCATAGCGCACACTGACTTTGGTCTTTTCGACAACCGGATTGCGGAAAGCATCGTTCCAGTAATAAAGATAATTGACTTTAATTCCCTGTCCTGGCTGGACTTTAGCGTTGCCTTTTGGTGTGCTAGGGCGTGTTGCCATGAGGAAGTCTTCGTTGTATGCAATGCATCGGTGTTCCCTCTCCCCAGTGGCAGCGATAGCGTCGGTATAAACTTGTAATGGTGTCTCACCCAAGGAATCATGTACGCTCGTGTCATAAATGGTGTATGCCCACTCACACAGGTATGTATATAAATCTGCTAATGTCCAAACAGCAAGTTGTTTGGGGTCAACAACCTTGGTTAATTGACGTGGCTGCTTACTGGCTTGGGTGTTGCCCAGTAAGTTAAAGATAAATTCCGTATTGGTTGTACCGAATAATCGCTCAACTACTGAGCCAAAATGAGGTTTAGCACCGGGTCTTGTTTTTTTAATGCAGTGGTACCGTGCTAATAAGGTATCAAAGTAAACGCTATGAAATTCCTTGCCGCCATCTACAACTACGGATTGGGGAAAACGACCAAAACGCTGGATACACAACCGTAGTGCCATCATGCAAGACCTGTAAGAAGGTGGGTCAAAGGTAAGATAAACTGCTAAGATGCGTCGGGAGTAGGCATCAATCAGTAATGTCAGCCAAGGTCGTCCTAAGTTCCGACCAGAAACTTTAGAGCGTAATTCGATATCGAGTTGGGTGTGGTCAAGATGGCAGATAGCAAAGGGGCGGTCTCCGTGCCGGGGTGTAGTTTTAGCTAGTTCTAAAACAATCGGTTCGGTTGGGTATGCGGCTTTTGCTCCCTGACGTTTTAAAGTCTGCTCATGGATTGGACGCTTTTTCAGCCGAGTATAAAATGTGCGCTGACTCAGTGGAGGGATGTTGGCTCTTTCGCAGGCTCTTGTATATGCCCGATAAACGGAAGCGGCTGGAGCTTGTCTTGGTGTCTCGAAGTGTTCTGTAATAAATTTATCCAGTAAAACGCTGGCATCTGTTGGTGCTTTGGGTAGGCGATTTCCTCTATTATTTGTACGTGGGAGCAAACCAACATAACCGCAACCAAAAGTGGCTTCCGCTTCCCGAAACTGTTTTACCCATCGAGATAAGGTGCTTTGAGGTATGTCCTTCCCTATGTCTGTGTGATGCTGGAAATATGCTTGTACTAGATGAAATCTGCGATTGGCTCTTTGTAGATCCGCAGGCGAGGCGGCATCCATCAATTCACGCACTCTCTCATTGATGGTTGTTTGTTTTTCTGAGGTGAGAATGTTGATAGTGCTACTGTCGAATAATTGCAGAAAAAATGCTGTGGGCAATTGCATTGGTTGCCCAACTTCGGGTAGCAGTGTGGTTGTAGTCTCGCCCAAGTTAACTAAAGTCCAAAGTTGTGAGTCCCAGACTAATAAGGTGTTAGGCAAGAGTGTTGTGGGTGAGGTGATTTTTCGATGATCCCCAGTTGTCCCTATCGCTAAATGTGTATGAGCAGTATGAGTTTGCTCATCTGCCCATAGCTGAACTTGCCAATGTTCCACTAGGGGAACTGCATACAAGTCCACGTAGAGTTGCTCTGTGGCAATCATGGCGTAAATATCGTTAGCACGCACTCCGGGAATGGTTGCAAGTGTGGCGGCTATAGTTGTTCCTGGAGTGGCTTGAACTGAAGACAGTATTTGTTCTGTAATAGACCTATCCGAAATATAAATACGGCATAAAAAAGTGGTAGAAGAATAAA
>NZ_JAVRBM010000136.1:0-13492 GCF_034531255.1 Nostoc sp. ChiQUE01b
CGCTTCATATCTAGCAGGCTTTTTGCCTTTTTCTAACCGTCGAACTCACGTTAATCATGGAACCGCCGATAAATAAAATCCCTCCAACTAACGCACGACCCGCACCTCCATTAGCAACAAACTGATTGACTATAGCGGCTGCTGCTCTAACAGGTAAGCCGACAATCATCACAACAGCCTTGGCACAAAAATCAATAATTTCACCAAGCGATCGCTTCTTACCTTTAGGTTTACTATCGCTGTTGCCAGTACTATTAGTTTCCGCACTTGATGAACTATTAGCCATTACTTCCTCCTTACTGGTTTGATATTTTGAACAGTTTTACAAATGCCTTTAGCTTTATGCTTCCACTTCCAAATTCCTTCTTCAATCCGCCCAATACACCTACCCGTCGCGTCAAAAACATCAATAATCTCGTCATCTTGATAAAGGGTTGTGTCTGGCCTGGGATTGCGTTTAGTGTTGTCAATGTAATTAGTAATTCTCAACTTGCGACTTGTGGGCATCACTCCTGCCTCATATAAGGCATCACTGGTTTTTGCCCGTTCTTCTATGCGCGAACGTTCTAATTCTTCTGAAGCTTTTAGCCGTTGAAGCTCTGCATAAGCCCCCAATTTGGGTACTAAAGGGATAATTACAGGCAACATACAGATGCCAACACCAGCCAAAGCTAAGTACAGTTGTTTCTTATACATGAGACTACTGTGCTATAGCGCGTTCTTAGTACAAATTTTTGTTTCATGGTGTTTCACGAGTCTGAAACATTGATGAAACCGTTGAAACAGTTTCGTGAAACAGTGCTGTGAAACAGTTGAATGAAACACTACCCTTCATAACGGCTTTCGAGCAAGGAATTGTCTGGTGTTTCATGTTTCAAGTTTGATGTTTCACGCGGGGGAATGCTGTTTCACGGTGTTTCACGAGTCTGAAACACTGATGAAACCGTTGAAACTGTTTCATGAAACAGTTGTGTGAAACAGTTTTATGAAACACTCCCGCCCATCACTGTTACTTTAATGCTCGTCTCAGAAATGTCAATCCTGCACCAACAAGTAATGCCAAGGGAATGAATATCCCGCTACCAATTAATCCAGTAGCGACAACGCTACTAACGATATATGCACTACCACCTAAAGCGCCAATAACTGAAGTAGCAAACAATCCCGTACTGAGAATATCCATGTCCTGATTTTTCTTTTGATGAGTTAATAGCTCTTGAAGTAATCGGATTTCGGCAACAGTGGCAACAGTTTCATTTTGGATTTGTAACAATGCCGCCACTGTTTTATAAGCTTCTAAAATCGGATCTGTGTCCCCATCGAACTGACTCTCTCCCGCAACAAATTGAGTCGCGCTTTGAGTTGTTCCTTTTTTCTGATCGACTCCCCCAGTCTTGTTGAGGCTTCTTCTGCCAAATTAATCAAACTCTGATCTATCTCGGTAATCTGGTTATCGACTTCCAACATGGATTGTTCAGCAAAGGCATCCAACACCGTCCCTTTGGCTCCAATCAAGGATTCCATGAACAACAAAGCTCCTGTGACACCAGTTGATGCACCCAAAATCTTAGATTGCTCATTTTGAACAGCTATAGCACCAGAAATAGTCTCTTTATCAGCCGCAGTCAACTTGTATGAGGCTTGTTGAATTGCCTCATCAGCTTTGGTGATTGTAGCTTCGGGTATATCTGCTATAGGTGATTGTTGAGGCTGTAATCTCTCACTATTGGTAATATCTTGAAATCTAGCTAAAATCTCCTCTGGAACTAGTGAATCGACCGTCCATTTTTGCTCTGGATATTGACGGCGCAGCTCATCAACTACTTTTCCTGGGACTCTGTTGAGAGCTTGTGCAAATTCTTTAACGATCATGATTTAGGCTCCTAAAAACTTTTCGGGGTGATTTTTTAATTCAATTGCCACCTTCTTCAAAGAACCTTTGGCTAAAACGTAACTTCTAATTCTTTGAAGCACAGGTAAATGCCAGTTTGTCAACTTCGCTCGTCCGTTTAGCCCTCCATTATCTTCGTCCCGAAAATCTTCAAATTCTGGCAAGTATAAAGAAGCTAAGTCTAGATACTTTTGGAACTGTCTAATTCCAACTGATGGCTCCAATTTCTTGGCTGCCTCCTCTCGTGTTAACAATTGTTCAACTACACAGCTTCCCTGAATTAGCAATGGTTTCGGCTCCTAGAGTTCCGATTGAGTTCCGACTGAGTTCCGGTTGAGTTCCGATTGAATTCCGGTACTGCTAATACTAATAATAAAAAAACCACCTACTGGTGGGGAGGGTTTTTCTAATGGCTTAGTGTTTGGGAAACACTAACTTCTTAATAAGTAATTATGAATCGCTCCAAAATGGTTAAGTATATACGGCTTTGGTTCGACAAATCTGGAGCTACTTTCATCAGCTAACCAGTTCTTTAGTGCCTCGACTGAGTAACCTGACAAACGACTCATTTGGTAAGTCGAGAAATTATGAACTCTTTTAAATTCTTTAGGATGTATTGGCTTAATACCAATATTTTTCATACTACGATCGCTCCTACTATTTGTGAAGCTATTGTGTGAGTAGTCCATTCTTAACAAAGTCGCAAGTCGTAAGTCGCAAGTGAAGAACTCTCAAACGGTTGGGTCTAAATCTCCGTTACAAAACTTACTTGCGACTTGCGACTTGTCACTTGCGACTTGAGTTTAACGTACCATACCGCAAAAAGGTTTGCAAACATAACGCAAACTGCCGTACTATCTTTATATTATTTCTCTGTTATGTATGCCGAAATCAGGATTTAAAACAATCACAGTACCGGACTGGATTGTTGATGAAATTAAGAGACAGCCTGACTATAAGGGGAATCAAGCTGCCACTTTGGGGGCGCTCGTTAGGGATGGTGTTGCGGCTCGTGGCGGAGAATTGGAAAACCCAGCAATATTCCTTGCACAAGTACTGAATCACTTACCTAATTGGGAGCGGCGCGAATCCTGGGAGTTGGCGCTGACTATTTTGGGTTGGTTGCAAGAAACAGAGCACCCTTCTAGTTAGCTTTGATGATATTACAGAGGTTTTCGGTTGTATGATTTTGCTTTTACGCGAACGCGCTACCCCGGAACAACTTGAACTTTTGCAGCAAGAACACAAGTTCTACATCAAAACCGCAGTCGATATCGAACGTCGGGTACTAGTTGGTGGTGGTGATTTGCATTATGACTGCGAACAAGCTCTTTTGGGTGATGGTAGTCGGCAAGAAACTATCTGGGCGGCAAGCTTTATGCCTGTAACTCAAAAGATGATTTTTGAATCAATTGTCAATCTTCGTCCCCCGCAAAATAGATCAATGGAGATATTGGACTCTAATATTAGAGAAAGGGTTGCTCAAATCATTATCGAATTCCTGGGAAATTTATGATCGAATTGACACCGAGACAACAAATTTTTATACAAGATGATGTGCCTACCCGTTTGCATCATCTAGCTGCACACCTTGAGCAAATTGAATTTTTGTGGACTGGGGTATCATCTCAGGAATTGATGCTGACTCTGGTCAAAGAAAGTCGATACTTTATCGAGTGGACTGTACCAGATATGGTGAAAGCAGACGACATTGATAGAGCAGCAGAGTTAGTTGACTTAGGTCGTTTGTTGACTCGATGGCTGTTTAATTGGGAGAATATTTGGTCGGATGCCGAACAAAAGCAATCTGCATCTCTTGAAACTTCATATTGGTTACGTCGGGTTTTGGAAATATCTGGTACTGAACCGGAATCACTAAGTGCGTGATCTCTTTGAATTCTTCCGTTGTCTAACCAACACCGAACGTAAGTACTGCCGACAAGCTGCTTCTCCCCTATAAATCAGAATTCGCAGCGCCTCTACTTCCTGGATCGGAGAAATACAAATCTCAGCGATGGCCGGAATTAAATTCTGTTGCTTCTGCACGTAATCTTGATGCTGCTGCTCTAACACAGCAATCTTGGAGTTTAGTTGTTGTATCTGCCGTAATGCTTGGGTTAGAGACGATTCTTTCTTTTGAGAGCGATTGTCCAAAGTCAATGTCATTTTGTTACTCCTTATTTATTTAAATAGTGAAAGCTTTGCCAATCAGGGCATTTATCACCTTGCCAGCCTTTGGGATGGACAGCGCAATTGAGAAGCACGCCGTTGTAGACAACCCCGTGGAAATGCTTGCAACCTCGGCAGGGAGTGGGAACAGGTCTGGGTTTTAGTGATTCTTCAAATTGCGCTGCCTCAATCCGACTACCGATGAACATGGTCAATCCAGTTGCCATCATGCTAAAGCTGAAAATCAGCCTCGCTGTGCTTGCAGGTATTGTTATATTGAAGTAATTGGTTTTCTTTTGTCCAAAAACCGTGACACAGCCACTCAAAATAGTGAAAAATGCGAAAACTCCAATGGTAGATTTAAGAATCAATTGCTTTGTGTTCATCTCTGCTTTTTAGGTGGTTCGTGCTTCAATAACAGAGCGCCGAAGTCGTAAATCGTCACTGTTGGTTCTGGTTCAGGTTTTGGTTTCGACTCTATCACGAGTTCAGGATTGCCCAAACCAATTGCATTTTTAATCTCCTGTTCCATGTCTAGGTTCTCCCTGTTGATTAACTTGCTCCACCTGATCAATTGCATCTACTATTTCTCCCAAAACATTGAACGCATCATTTAGCACAACATCATTTGATGTAGAAAAATGCTCTGACGATTGAAGCCTGCGATAATCTTTACTGCTTCCAACTATTTGCAACGTATATTGACAACCCTGCAATATAGTCCGAATCTCTGATGTACCTTAATCTGATTTCCATCGTTGTTTCCTTCCCTAAAATTTATCCCGTTGAACACTAAAACTTGCTCCAACCAAGGCAGTACCCAAAAAAACTGAAAAACTAACCAGCATGGCTCTCAAGCAGATGTTTTTCTGCTGCTGCCAGTGGTGAGATGAAAGTGCAATCTCTATTCCCCAGTACCCCATCGCTCCCACAAGAAAAAATCCAGTCAAGAATAACGATGCGCGAGCAGTAGCCTCAAGAGTGCGGTCGATGAAAATCCTGGGGTTGAATCTCTTCCGAGTCCGGCGGCGAACTAATCTAGTTTGACTGCTTGAAGACATGAATGATTGTTGAGTTATCAAGGCTCTTTTCATGATTTTTTATTTCCAAAACAACAACATCAACTAAAACAATATTTATCTTTAACCTATCTGCTATTAAAACATTGACTCTTTGCAAAGCATTTAAGTATTTGAAATAGCCTTGCTCACCCATTTGCTTAATAGTTTTAGCTGCCGATGCATTCTGATATTTGGAGTGGAATGCATTTCTAAGGTGCAGTAGTCTTTTTAAATCACTCATCTGCTGATAGCGTTGGCAATTGGCAGTCTCTAAATATTCTTCTTTTAATGCTAAATCAGCCATTTCTCCCATAACTACCTCCTAGTTTAAAATTAGTGATGTACGCTAAGTTCAGGTATTTGTGCAAGTGCCCCTTCCATCCACGCTTGAATCGCTGACATCTCAGGAACCCCTCTTAATACAGCATCGACGACGTGTTTCTGATAGGAGTTAGCAGCATAACTAGAATGTCCAAACTTATCACCTGCCCAAGCCAAGCACATATTCTTCACTAGTTCATCTATCTTGTCAGATTCAAGTTCACTGGGACTTGTAACATTCTGAAAATGCAGCCACTCTTTTACTAAATCGAGTGGATAATTTAAAAGTGTGCGAACTTCTTTGACTCGCAAATCTTTTGGGTCAATTGGCGGATTGACTACAGGAGACTTCGACTTAACTGAACCTTCTTGTTTCCGGTATTTAATATTGTTCTGTGGTTCAATCTTTTTAAAAGCTGCACCCTCACTATCATCATCCTCATCCGCCGTAACTGATAAAATTGCACAGACCGCATATCGACGTGCATAGGTTAAAGCTGCACCGAATTTTTGTGAATCACTAATTTCAGGTAAAGGATAATTACTGGTAATGTTTTCGCCCGATTCATGATAGAGATGAGTCCGCAGTACGGTTTTACTTTCACAAAGTTCAGTAGTTTGAATAATGACTAATCCATGTTTACCCAATGCAGGGGTGACAGCAACTAAAACTGCATCTAGCGTTGCATACTTTTTCTTGAAGTGAGGATTAGTACCGTCTTTTTGAATGGAATTAAACTCTGCCTTTGCCTTGATTAAAGCTTTGATTAGTTCTTGCATCGTCAGGCTCCTGTTTACCAGTAACTTTCATTCAAATCACCAGACACTTTTTTGCTAGATTTAGCCTTATTTATCTGAAACTCTGAGGCTTTTAACACAGGCATTGCCGCTTGTTTTACTGAAGCTTTGGCTTGATGATAGAGGAATTGGGTTATTCCGTCAGCGTCTTCCCCATCTTCTACTTGCGCCCAGAGAGAACAACCCAGTTCTAGAGATTCATAGTCGCCTAGATTAAATTTTCTGGAGTAGCTAACAGAGACAGTTGTAAATTTCATTTTGTTTGGCTTTACTAAATTTTGGTTGTTAATTATCTTGGCTAGTATCAACCCTTTCAATGCTGAATATCTGACATAAATCACTAGCTTTTACACCAACAATTCCTGGTTCAATTTCGGTAGATAATTCCTCAATCATTGAATGAAAACCAGGGTCTTTATCATTTATTTCTACTTCAATCAAACCTGCATCATTTGATATAATAGTTGCCCAACTTGGGCTTTGCTTGAGGAATACTGGTTGCATAGAGTTTCATGATTTTGATTCCTGATTAAACTTGATTTCAACAAATTCTTCTACGCACCCCATTGCCTCGCTCAAATAATGCAGCACATCTCCCAAGTGAGTTGCTGCCTCTGGATCAATCTTCTTATCTGCAATCAACAAAAGCCAGTTTTCATCTTGGGCTATTGCTTGAATTTTCTGGTAGCACGAGTTGAATTCTTTCAGTATTTCTATGGGTGACATTGTTATATTCAATGAATTGTGGTGTTCTATTTGGATAAACTAATAATTTAGTTTTGCTCCTCGCCATACAGGTGGGTCTATCCTGCCCACCCGTTTCCTTACGCTGCAACCAAATCGCTAGTTTCTAGCACGTATCTCTTTAACCTTTCCCACTCCTCACTTGTGAGCGAATCAAATTCCTTATCTAGCAACTCTTCTTCCGTGGGCGGTTCTTCTTTAGTCGCTGTAAAGTAGCCTGTCATTGTCATAAATTCATCCAACCCGACTGCTGCATCAACCGGCTCGGCATATCGAATCTTATCTACAGCATTCGACCAGTGGGTGATGTGTTGAAATATCACTCCCAGCATTGAATCATCTGTGTAGACTCGATAAGTTCTGGGGCAAGCTCCATTCACGTATACGAGTTTGTAGCCAGAAATCTCTTGCACCTCTGCATTGGGGTCGGTTGGAGGTAGGAGTATTTTCTCTGGGGATTCATCCCAATTGGCTTCTTGAAGAGAAAATGGGCTAATCATATTTGATGTGCCATGATGATTTCGATTGTCTAAATTTCGGTTGAGCGGCGATTGCATAACTCTATGGCTGCGATCGCTTTTCTCACTTGTAGTACTAAGGATTTCTTTCACCTCTGCATTCGCATCTGCTGGAGGTAGCACGAAATTCTCTTGGCAGTCATAGAAACCCAAATCTGAAAGTGTGATGTTACTTGCTGTGCTATGTGCAATGATTATTTGTAATTGCATATAGGTGGCGATTGCAGTTGCTTGGTGTGCAATCGCCTTTCTCACTTTCAGCAACTTATGCCGCTACTGCCGCTCGAACTCCCAACAGCACAATCACATCTTTTGCACTGCCAGCAACCCGATTTACCCCGTACTGTCTTGGTCTGGCATACCAACCTTCTTGATTGCACCCGACGAAGCCGACAAAACGCCCGTCTCGGTAGAGTTTGGTGCTAAACGAGAGCCAATCTATCTCGCCGTGATAAAGACCAAAAACAGTGCAAGCTGTTTCCAGTTCATCGTTCAATCGTTCGTTACGCTCCAGGGGTGTCTCTGGTAGAGTCGCTTTGACTTCTGCAACTCTTGTAGCGAACCAGTTGCGATCAAAGGGTAGTCGTCCGCCATCGAAGAATTGCACCCATACTGTGATTCCGCCTTCTATCCAGATTGTACGCACTGATTCGGGTTGGACTTCGATAATCTCGCCAATGATACGGCGATCTCTGCTGGTGAGAGGGTCTTTGGTTGGTGCTACAGCTTCGGCTTGGGATTCCAGGTGGCTGTAGAGTTCTGCTTGGGCTAGGGCTTGCTCATCAACAGAAAGACTAGGAATTGCTTGCTGTGTATGTGTTATGTAGGTCATAATGGAAATCTCCTTAATCGGGGAAAAGGCGATCGCACTTGTTTGTCAGACCGGGGCGATTGCCTTTGTTATATGTGCAAAGAACGTTGTGGTTCAGCTAGTCCGTCAGAACCGTAGGGCAGTGTGGAATGAATGGCGGGGCAATGACGAAACCATCCCCAACCAGAGTTGACCACCGCTCAATCAGAGAGTGGGGTGGTTGAGAAATTGCCAAACTATGCACGGATACATAGACCGCTTCTCATTCTAATAGACTGAACTTTGTTGACGTTGACAACCTTGTTTGCAACACCGGAGTAATTAGCTAATTTGACACCAGTTCCTAAGTTTTGCATTCCAATAACTCGATAAACCTTCTTTTCAAACAACACATAATCGCTGGGATTGTAACGGTAACGTTGCTTTTTGATACGTCGTTGGCCACAAGAAAGTTTTAAGCCACGATAAACTCTTAAGTTTTCTCCATTCAAGTTTTTATTGCGGGTACGTCTACCAGAGTTTAAGATAGAACCACTGACTTTTTCTCCTGTACGTTTATCAATGTATTTGGCATCATAAAACTGTTCCATTGACCTTTTGTGACGACGAATCTGTTCAATCGTTAAAGGTTCTATTCTTTGCCCAGTCGCCCCACCAGCGATAATGAAAGCATCATTATGGTGGCTTTTTTCGAGCTTTAATTCAACTCGCTTAAAGTCTGTTTCATAGCCGAAAGTTTGCTCTGTGTCCAGTTCTTCGAGTATTCGCTTGTAGATGGTGGACATGAAAGTTTCTGCTTTAAACGACTTAACTTTTGGTTGCCATCCGTGCAAAATCTTCCCTTTTTTGTGATTTGGTGAACTGTGACATTTATCGCAAAGAGTAATCAAGTTGCTTGGTCGATTGCTTCTATCTGGTGGGTTTATCCAGTATCCAATGTGGTGAATTTGAAGAACTTTGTCGGCACTTTTGTTTTTGCAATCAGGGTTTTGACACTTGTAACCGTCTCGATGACGAATATAGTTTGTTAAGTTTCGGAAGCCTTGCTGTTCCCCTTGCTGATATTGTTCCCTCTGAATCTCAGGATTTTTGATTTTCTGAATGTCAAACTTGGCTGTTTCTACCGTTATTTTGGTAACTGGCAGCCTAGATTTAATACGTTCCACAAACCGTAAATGAGTATTTAGCTTGTGCTGAATTGATGGTGCTAACCAACCTTTATCGCGCTTACGATTGTCAAACCGCTTGGCACGATGACGCAATCGGTTACGACGAGTTCTACGATATGTCTGCTTTTCCGTGATGCGCTCTGACATTCCGTTGAGAAGTTCTACTTCTCCACCAATTAATTCTTCTTTCTCGGTGATAGCACTAAAACCGACATATTTATAGCCAGCATCAATCCCTAATGAAATAGGTTGCTTGTAGCCACTGCTGCCATAAATCAATTTAATCGTAAACGGATCTCTTCCTACAATTTTGGCTTTGCCTGATTGTAAAAGAATTCGCGCTTTTCTTGGTATTGTAGGCATTAAAGGTTGCCTGTGTTTGTTGATAACTAATACTTTCATGATTTTTGAACTAGTAAAGAGTTCGTCCCTTACGGGTGGTTTCCTTTGCCAATGTTTTTCCGAGGTTTAAAGCTAGTAACACTTTCCCTCTACCTGTAGAAATGTTTAATCACTAGCCGCATTGTTTGGGACTAGGAAACGGGTTGCTAACCCTATATCCCAAAGTGCCTATACATTCTCGGAAAACGTAGTAATCCTTGCATGATGGATTACTGAGGCTAATGACGTGCTTCTTCTTCAGAAGCCCACACCTCCCCTCTAGGGTAGGTGTGTGGAGTCGTCACCACAACGCTCTCAAAAAGATTTGGCGTAGCCATCAACAGTTATCAGTTCATATTGATTTTTTATCCGATTCGTCAGATTACCCCACTTCTAAAAAGTGGTAGGTAACAGTTAGGGTCAAATTTCCGAGAGAGTTACTGTGATAACTGATAACTGTTTACTGTTCACTGATTTAAAGCTAGTTGCTAAGAGTATTATCAAGACAGCAGACAGCAGCATCAGGGGATGTGTAAGGAAGTGCTGTGTTTGGAAGAGGACACTCTACTAAATTCAGCTTTGCTGTAAGTAAAATCTTTGATTTCTAGACGAATGGCACTAAATAACCAGTTTTTTAAGACTTAGTAGGTCATCGAGATCATCTTCGCTGGCTTGAGCATTACAAGTTTGGCTTCCGGCTGCTAGTCCCGGTGGCACTTGGTTTTGTGATTGATTGAAATTAGTTAAGTTTGGTAATTTGCAAACCCTTTTTGCGTTCGGGTGCAGGCGGTTGCATTTCCTTGCCCTTATATTTATAAATATACGTGAGCCGTATATTTTTGTCAACATCTCACGAACATTTTTAGTAGCACCAGTTATTTTAATAGTAGTCTTATGTATATAATAAAGCTGTAGACGCTAAAAGAAGATTAATCGTTTTTCCACTATGAATATTAGGATTGTGGAGTAATGACGATGGATAAAAGAGTGATTCGCTGGAAGCTGAATGAAATCATGGCCCAAAAAAGAGTCAGAAATAAAGACCTGGCCGAAGGTATCGGCATCACCGAAACTTCTGTTTACAGGTTACGGAAAACTGATACTATGCCTCGGATGTCACCTGAGCGGCTAAACGATATTTGTCAATTTCTTGATTGTCAACCTGGAGACTTACTGATTTATATCCCAGATAACGATGCAGAGATGGCGGAAAAAAATCAACAGAAACTAAGTAAGCGAATCGCTACAACAAAACACCAACTTCCTGAAACTGATGAAGAGGTAACTGAAGATATAGCAGCCTGAAGCGATCGCCCGCCGCCAAGCAACGCGATCGCTTTAATAACTAAACCGCTAAAACAGAGGAATAGTCATGTCTAATTTATCATTTAGCCAGCAATTGGCATTGGCAATTTACCAATCTCAGGAGATATTTCCGGTAGACTTAGATGATGCCTGGATTTGGCTAGGATATTCTACGAAGCAAAAAGCTGAAAAAAAGCTAAAAAGCAATTTTGAAGAAGGTATAGACTTCTTAGCCAAAGGGTTAAAAACCTCTACTGGTGGTCGTCCTAGCCAATTAGTCATGCTATCAGTTGACTGCTTTAAGTCTCTTGGCATGATGGCGGGTACTGAGCAAGGCAAGGTCGTTCGCAAATATTTCTTGGAATGTGAGCGTATCGCTAAAGCTTCAAATATCCCGCAACCAGCAATGACCCAGATTCAAATCCTTGCTGCACTCGCCCAACAGATGGCAGAACAAGAGCAAAGGCTATTGGAACAAGAACGCCGTCAAAACGAAGTACTGGCAAGACTAAAAGCGGTGGAAGTTGAGCAAGATCGGTTTAATAGCCCATGTGGTCACAAGTACAGCGTCATGGGTTTTGCTAAACTTCGAGGACTTGAGATATCACTCTCACAAGCCGGCAGCAAGGGAAAGAAAGCTAGCGCGTTATGCCGCAAGCAGGGGGTAGAAGTAGAACAGATACATGACCCAAGGTTCGGCTATGTGGGTTTATACCCTGAAAGTATTTTAGATCAAGTCTTTTCTAGCAATTCAAAAGATAAAGCGATCGCTCGGCACTAAACAAAGTGCGAAGTAGTTTTTAAAGAACCATATTCACGAATAGTTCAGGGTTCTAAATCGGCGGAGTGTTAAGTCTGCACCGTTAATATTTTCATGCTCAAAACCCAATAAAGGATGAGAACAAGACATAGAGGGGAAAATGAGTAATTCTGTTGTAAGCAATCGCAGTGATTTTGCAATAGTCGTTCCATCGTTTCTAGACGACTATGGGCTTAATCCCCAAGAATATCGTTTATATGGACACATAGTTAGACGGGCTGGAAAAGACGGATGTTTTGAATCAATTCCTAACATGGCAGCAATCTGTTTAATGAATGAAAAGACTGTCAGAAAAACCCTACAAATCTTGATTGCAGCTAGGTTTATCAAAATAGCCCAAGAACGCAAAGGGAAAACCACAATTTATGAAATCACAGATCATTCGCAATGGATGGCATCAAAACATCTAGAAAAAATCAGACAACAAATCACTGGTGGTAAATCAGGTAGTACCAAATTAGGCGGGGGTAGTGGTACCAAATCAGGTAGGGGTGTGGTACCAAATCAGGCAGGGGTAGTGGTACCTGAAATGGTAGGAGTACCCTTACCTGAAATGGTAGACGAAGGAATTACCATTAAGGAATTACCAATTAAGGATTTCCCTTTAAGGGATCTCTCCCTTAATCCCTCTCAAACTGACATCGACTCACAAGAAAGAAAAGAAAAAAGGGAATTTGGATTTCAAGTCAAAGAAGAACCCAATTCAAGTTTCTCCACTTTGTTGCCAAAAAAATCTGAGACTACGCAACCAACAAGTCAGTCTCTCATGAAGGCAAATGTTCCGCCGCCACTGCCCGACCCATTTTTGAAAAATCAACGCAAAAAGCCCAACGATGTGATTTGGGATTGGCTACCAGATGGCCCGTGGCGTAATGAAGAGGGCAAGCTTGATGCAGAATTTCAAACTGCCCTCGCTACTCGGTGGATGAAGGAGTATGGCGGCGACTTGCACGCAAACAAAGCCAAGGTACTGAAACACTTCCGCAATGAACCGACTAACTTAGCGATTGAGTGGGAATGGTATCAATCGACTTTCATTCATCGCGTTGTCAATATCCAAACCCGCAAGCAGAACGGACTAGACACCGCCCAAGATGAGGAACAGATAGCGCTTCAAGCTAGAGCAGCAACACCATTACCTGAATCAGTACGTATAACACAAACACCCACGTTAACCAAAATGGTAGAGCAAGTAGCAGACTATGCCCTGCCTACTCTGATTTCTCAAGAGCCACCCAAAGATGAATTTGGTTGTATTAATCCTGGGGCTTATTTGAATACACCAAAACAGTCAGACAGGGAATTTTGGGCTAACTTTACACCTCATGCTGTGCCAAGTCGCAAAAAATCACTTGTTGCATCCGTTCTAGAAACGGCAAAGCCAGCTATCGAGGCTTTGAAAGTTGAGAAAGTAGAGCAGTTGAATGAAAAGGCTCCTGTGCGGGAAGCCTACGGTGTACACACAAGTATGCCCAGAGCGAGTTTCCAGCCAAAAAAAGTGGAT
>NZ_JAVRBM010000137.1:0-13097 GCF_034531255.1 Nostoc sp. ChiQUE01b
AGGCGGTCTCAAAGCCTTATATATACTTGCTTGCAAGTTTTAGGACGGGTCTATTTGTCGCATTCTTTTTCTAACCGCACGATCGCATTATAATCAGGAACTCCTTCAAGCGATCGCTTACTTTTATCTAGTAGCACATTCCCTTCTGGCCAATGTACTTGCAAGTTTCCTGACTGAATTGGCGCAATGTAGACTTGACAGCATAACTCGCCTAAATCATTCTTAAGAATTACCTTATCCCCATCTTTTAAACCCAACAGTGCCGCATCAGCCGCATTCATCAGCACCGCCTCTCGCATCGCCCCAGTAATTGCATCCTTGCGTTCCTGCACCATACTATTAAATTGTTTGCCTCGGCGCGTCGCTAATAAGAAATAGCCTTCTGGTAATTCTCTTTGGCGTGGCAATAATACGCCAAAGTGTGCCTTCCCATCGGCTGTCGGGAAATTCCAACCAAAGCACAAATGTGAGCCACCATATTGAAACTGATCGCCAGCTTGCTGTAAGTGTTGAATACCAGCATATTGGGGGACGACTTGAGCTATCTCTTGACGGATAGCAGCAGTGTTAGCAAAAGCTAGCTTATCTGCTAAATCTGGTTTTACCCGCCTTGCCAATTCTAAAAATACTTCCCACTCTGGACGCGCTTCTCCAATCCGCGGCCCCGGAATTTCTGGACTGAAAATTACTCGGCGTTCGGTGTTAGTTTCTGTGACTCCTCCTGGTATTTCGTAGCGAGTTGTCGCAGGTAACAGCACCACAGTATCAGCAGGTTCCACCAACATTTGGCTGGAGAGAACAATATCTATATGTACCCGTAGAGGTATTTGCTTCAACGCTGCTTCCACATAATCTGGTTCTGGCAGTACTTCTAAAAAATTCCCACCCACAGAAAACAACACTTCTAATTCTCCCTGATGTGCGGCGTTAATCATTTCTGGAGCAATTAAACCTTTACTTGCTGGCACTTCAAAGCCCCAATGTTGACTCAATTGGGCAGCATTTTCTGGGGTGATGGGTTTACCACCAGGAAATACTGTGGCGTAACATCCCATCTCTGCACCACCCTGCACCCCAGAGTGACCACGAATTGGCATTAAACCGCAGCCTTCTCGACCGACAAAACCTTTGGTGAGAGCTAGATTAATGATACTTCGTACGTTATCTTCGCCGCATTCATGCTGAGTAATGCCCATACTCCAAACAAATACGGCTTTATTAGCTTCTTTGACCATTTTGGCAAAGGCGTACATTGACTCGCGGGATGTTCCAGAAAGCCGCTCTAATTCTTCCCAAGATTGGCTCTCTAACGATGCTTTGAGTTCAGCAAAGCCAACTGTGTATAAATTTATAAATGACTGGTCTACCCAGTTGTTAGCAATTATATGTTTAATAGTGCCATTTAAAAATGCTATATCCCCGCCCATATTAATTAAGAAGAAGTCTTCGGCAAACTTTGTACCGAAAACGGCACTTTCTACAATTGAGGGCACCCAGTAACGCTCCATTCCTGGCTCACGGTAAGTATTAATAACTACAATCTTAGTGCCAGCTTTCTTGGCATAATGGAGATACTTCACAGTAACAGGCTGATTGTTAGCAACATTCGAGCCAATGAAGACTAATAAATCAGTGCCAATCCAGTCTTTATAAGAACAGGTGGTAGCCCCAGCACCCAAAGCAGCTTTCAATCCTGCTGTACTGGGAGAATGGCAAATGCGGGCAGCATTATCAATATTATTGCTTCCCATTGCTCGTACAGCTTTTTGGGTGGTATAATAAGTTTCGTTGACAGTACCGCGACTGGTAACATAGAAACTGAGACGGTCTGGTGTAGTAGTGCGGATGCGATCGCTAATTACCCCTAAAGCTTCATCCCAGCTCACACGGCGAAAGCCTTTTTCACCTCGTTGACGAATCATCGGGTACGGAAGTCTCCCCAAGTCGCGCAATTGGGCACTTTTTTGTTTCTGTAACTGCGAAACATCTTCCAATAGCACAGGGTCAAAAGCTGGCATTGTATTCATCCGCAACAGCCGCAACCGGACATTGCAAAGATGAATACCATCTAAAGTCCAATCTTTCATCCCGGTTGTTCCCAGAGCGCAACCATCGCATACACCTTTATTTAAGATATTCCACGTGTATGGTAGTTTGTCACGAGACAGCCAGATTGCCCGAAATACCTCCCAATAGTTGTTGGGGTACTGTTCGCCAATCCCGAAAGGCTTCCAACTTGCCCAGTGCTGGGGTGTCCAGTGCTTTTTGGGTTTAGGTAACATGATGCAATGTATGTAAGTGGCTGGATTCTTCAAGGCTAGCGTTTTAAGTAGCATTTAAGTAGCAGGCGGTTAAAAATTTAGACATATAGCAAGGACTGGGGACTGGGGACTGGGGACTGGGTGAAAAGTCTTTTTGTGTCTAAGTTTTATCATCTGTTGATGTCCTAATCTATGCTTCGATTGCTATAGAAGGTAAAAACTGAGAAGATTAACTTCTTGTGTCTTAACGACAACTTAAATGTTTATAAGCACAACTTCAGCCGTAGTAACAACAGTTTAAGCGTTACTTGTAGCATTTGGAACGTTATTAACCACAGCTTCCGGCTTGATAATAACAGCTTCAGCCGTAGTAACAAAAACTTAAGCCTTACTTATCACACCAGGCTCATTGATAAGCAAGGATTAATTCGTAATAACAACAGCTTAAGCTTTAATTATCACACTAGAAACGTTATTAACTAGAACTCCTTCTGTAGTTAATACAGAAGGAGTTCTAGTTACTACAGCTTTAATTTTTTAAGTTACAGCGTTTAGTACAGTGTTATCAAATCCCTTTGTATCAGAATTATTCCTCTTTTCTCTCCCTCTGCGTACTCAGCGTCTCTGCGGTTTTTTAATCATTCAGATACTACCGGATTTGATATGATAACTGATCAGCAGTCAACACAGAAATTTTTTTAAATCTTTAAAACAGTAGTTGAAATAAAAATCCCTGCCACAGACAGTTGACAGGGATAGCAGTTTTTAACTATAGCTTTTCTCTTAGCTAACAAAATCTTTGTGAGCAGCGACAAGCATTTGAGCTTGCCTTAAAACGTTTCCGAATAAATAAAAAGGAATCTGCCAAGCTGCAACGGTAACTTCTTTGACTATATCTTGTACACTAATTGCAATTAATTCATGCTCTGGTGGCTCTCCCTCAACAGTACCAGACCAAGTAAAAGCTAATAAGAAATTATCGTCTCCAGGCAAGGATGCAATCAAACATTCTTCTGGTGTTGGTTCGCAAATAATTCCATAATCATTTGCAAGTTCTACTAATCTTTGAAAGTTGTTTTTGTTTGTCATTTGTCTTTTGGGTGTAATTGAATCTCAGTTTTAGAAGAAATCATATTTTGAACTCCACAACTCAACTTAGTTGCTTCATACCATCAATTAAAAATTACGAATTATTAAGGAGTTATTGGAGTTAGATCGGGCTTAAGTCCAAAATCTTACCGCGATCGCTTGGTTCTATCAGCAACAATTGTTACTGTTTTAGAAAAAGCTAGACTACCTACTTTTTCGGTTTACCCTATTTACATACACCTCCCATTTCAATATTGATGCTCTAATCTCACCCAAGCTGACGCAGTGCATTGAGAATTGCGTCAGCTTTTGGGGGAACTGCTGTAAACCGAAGCAGAAAAAGATGCTCGTCAACATGAGATTGTTCAATCACCTTGGCATAGATATGTTCTTCTTCTGTAGCCATTTCTGCTTCAATCAATAACTTGAGTTTAAGATTACTCAAGAGTTCTAAAGAATGGGGCGATCGCAGCTGCGCCTTTTTTTCTGAGAGGCTAATCAATTCCCCCATAAATACTGTTCCTACTGCATGTTTCCCCTGCAAAATGGTATATTTTACAGGTATTTCTTGATTGAGAATGAGCATTTCTTCTTCTTCATCAGGCAAGAATAAATTATATTTACCACCAATGCCACGAATTTCACAAATTGTCACAGGGTATTTTATTCCTTTAGGTTCTATTTGTAGTTGTCCAGCAATTTGGAGGTCAATATTGGCATCCTTACAGGTATTTTCAGAAATTAAAATCTGTCCTCCTACTGTATAAGATTCAATTCGAGCAGCCAAATTAACATGGCTGCCAATAACTGTATATTGAGCGCGTTTTTGAGAACCAACATTTCCCGCCACAGCCTCACCTGTATTAATCCCAATTCCCATTTCCAGGATTGGGAAATTCATTTGCTGATTTTGTTCGTTCACTTGCTGCATTGCCAATTGCATAGCAATAGCACAGGCGATCGCTCGTTGAGAATCATCTCTGCGACTAATTGGCGCACCAAAAATTACAAAAATCCCATCACCCATAAACTCATTAATCGTGCCTTTATACTGATTAATCACATCTGTCATTGTTCCCAAATAAAGATTCAAAATCTTTACTACTTCTTCCGGGGGCAATTGTTCGGAAATAGCCGAGAATCCTCTTAAATCAGATACGAGAACTGTAACTTTTCGGCGTTCTCCTCCCAGCTTTAACCCAGAAGGAGTTTCGAGGATATTAGCGACGATTTCATCAGTTAGATAGCGACCGAGGGTTTTTCGCATCTCGGTAGCACTTTGGGCAATATACTGAGTGAGTGCGATCGCAGAACCTGCAAAAGCCAGCAATGAAGGGATAACAGGAATCCACCAACCAGCCAAAAACGCCAGAAAACTGCTACCAATTAAACCGCCACCTGCAAGACTTACAGTAACAGCCATCAAAGTTTTCTGGTTGCTACTGTGGCGTTGCAGCCAACACAAGCTAGCACCAATAATTGACCAAATTAAAATCAATAAACATTCTAACGGGTTAGGTAAACACTTAATCAACGGACGACCTTCCATCGCCGTACTTAAAATTTGACTAATCAAATTAGCATGAATTGTTACACCCGCCATTCGTTCTGGGTCAGTCAAGACATTACTGCTGTAAGGCGTATAGAATAGATCCTTCAAACTCTCAGCAGTAGCACCAATTAATACCACCTTGTCTCGCATTAAATCTCGTGGAATGCGGTTCTCTTGCACTTCACTAAGAGAGACTTTATTAAACTGCTGTATCCGTCCTCGGTAGTTTAACAGCACTTGATAACTCCCAGCATCAGCTCGGACGTAACCCCCATCATTAGCTTCAAAAATCGGGAAAACACCCCGATTTAACTGCAAATAATTAGAGTTAGTTGCCGATGGCTTGGCAGTAATACCTTCAGGTTTCAAGTACAACAATGCCAGTTTTAACCCAAAACTTTCCAGAATTTCGTCATTATTTAAATTTACGTACAATAATGCTCGCCGAATTTTGCCATCTCCATCTATGGGTAAATCATTCGACCCAATTTGATTAAGTTTCTTCAGTTCTGGAGACGAATCAACCGCCGAACTATCAATAGTATCAGAGACTTTTTGGACTCCAATCAAATTAGGAGTAGACTTAAACACCTTAAGTAAATCTTGATAACCGGGATTGACGGGTAAATCACGATAAATATCTAAACCAATCGCTCTGGGTTTTTGCTGTTTGATTTTCTTTAACAAACTAGCAAGTTTTCCATCAGGCATAGGCCACTGTCCCTGCTTGCGGACATCTGCCTCATTAATCTCAACTATGACAATACGAGTATCAGCCGACTCTGGTGGACGCAAGAGAAAAAATTGATCTAGTGCTGCCAATTCCAACAATTGCAGTAATCCAGTCAAGCGGATTGCAATCACCAGGGCTGTAATATTGGGAACAGCAAGTAAAACACCCCGCCATTGCCAGATGTGCGGTTTCAGCTTTGCCCACATAATATTTAGTGCTGAGAGACGCGATTAATCGCGTCTGTACAAGAGTTGGGAGTTGGCAATTTTCCCTCAATCCAATGCCCCGTGCCCAATGCCCCATGCTCTTCTTTTGTAGATGTGCAACAATCAATTAATGGTTCGGAAGCGATCGCACTCAAACCTACTGACTTGAAAAATTGTCTCCAATCTAGCTTTGCTTTGAAATTATTCGGCTCAGTCCGGCGTAGCTGCACTAAACTAGTCAGCGCTTCATGCCAAATCCCAGCTTCTGCATAGATAGTGGGCAACTTGTACAAATTTGCCTTTGCTAACGCTTGCGACAAAGTTGCTCCGGGCTGAGTGCGTTCCACCCAACCTTCTACAGTGGGATTTTCACTGTTGTCTTGATGATCACAAACAATTGTTAGATACCAATGATAAGTTTTACCTACAGTGAGTGTAGGGGCACTGTCAGGAAGTTTAAAGCTAATAATTCCCGGTTTATTTGGAAGTGTAAAAGAGGTTTCATAAAATACGTTCTGGTCTTCAGTCAAAAGCAGAAACTTGGCTGTTTTGAGTTTAGATGGAGGTATATACCAGAAAAATGTTGGATGTTGAGCAAATGTCAGCCCTAATTTATCTGGAGGTATTAAGGGAATTATCAATTTTTTGCCTGTTAGACAAGAGCTACCACGGGTAGAACCACCAGCACTTGCAGGAGGTTTTCCTCGCTGTGGTGGCTTAAATGTTTGACTAATTTGCCAAGTTTTATTGGAATGATACGACTGAGCTTGTACCTGTGCTGTGAAAGCAGAAAGCAAATACAAAGGTAAAGAAAAGGCTACAAAATATAGAGATGGTTTCATCCATTTCATATTGATAATGCCTGAGTTCTAGATTAGTCAAGTGAATAAATCAAGTATTCCCAAAAGCAGAGTCAGATTTTCCACTCAACTACAGAACTATTTATTGGGGATTGGGGATTGGAGATTGGGGATTGGGCACAAGAGGCAGAGGGGAAAGACTTATTACAACTTCTCTTCTGCTCCCCCTGCTCCCTCATCTCCCCCTGTTCCCCCACTCTCCCACTCCCCTCTCCCTACTTAAATATATGGTGAAACATCTTCACCGCATTTATCTGCTAAATAAGAGAGGGCGCGGAAACGTAAGCCTACCAGTTGCTCATATAACGGGTTAATTTTACACATCGGTGGGATATGCACAATCTTGCGTCCAAATAGGGTGACATCTCGTTCAAAGGGACACTGGGCGGGAATCATTTTACACAAAAAGCGTGCTACTCTTGGGTCTTGGATATCTAGCCCATCGAGCCAGTCTTGCAGGGGGTGTAGGGCATTGATTTGACGCTTTGTCAGCCCAGTGCTGGCGATAGTGGGGGTAATTTGCTGTGGGTGTTCCAGAGTGTGGCGAAGGGCTTCCAGTAACTTCTCTGGCTGTTCCAAGGCTTGACAGAACTGTTGCAGAACCTCATCTTCGCTGGGAGAATAAATACCATCTGCGATCGCTACCATCACCGCTGTCCTTAAGAAATTTTCTGCGGCTGGTGTACCTTTACCCAAGGCTGCGGCTAATTCCTCTGGGGTAATTATCTCTAGTGAGTCGCATTTAATCTTAGGAGCTAATTCATTTTTGGTGATGCTGGCAATTAATTCCTGTTCTTGATCGTCAAAATTACCATCAGCCCAAGCAATAGTAAGCAGTCCACGCAACCAAGCGGCAATCTGTTCGTTGCTGTAGGGGGATTGAACGGTACTTGTCATAAACTCACGTCTCAAGCTTTCCTCAGTCACTACTACGCTACCCTAACCAATGACTATGAAGATAGTGGAAGCAGCACAGAAAAATAAATCAGAGAAGTTCTCAAATCGCAATAGCTGGTCTTAAGGTAAAATCAATTTATACCGTTATTGAGAATTTTTATACTTAAATTGAATTCGATTGGAGTGCCTCAAATATTCATAAGGTTTAAGACTGTAATTTGCGTTACAGAGTGATGGAGTTTTCTAAGTATGCGAACCTGCCAGGTGAACTAAGCTGTTGCGCCTACAATTTGCATATTCTAGAGAAGAATATAACTTAATGTACAGGTTGCTATGCCGGCTAAAGGCTTTCTAAGCTTAGAACAAAAACAGCATTTACAAAACTTATTAAAACAGAGCGATCGCTGTGAGATGAGAGAGCGAGTTTTAATACTGTTATTGATGAATGATGAGAGAAGACAAACAGAAATAGCAGAATTAATTGGTTGTTTGCGGAGGACAGTAGCATATTGGTGTGTGCATGGAAATCCAGATAAAATAGAAAGCTTAGAAGACGGAAGAAGAAAAAGAGAACAGAGAAAAGTTAACCAAGATTATCTAAATAAACTATTAGAAACAGTAGATAAAGAACCAAGTGAACTAGGATATGAATTCGGAAGATGGACAGCAGAAAGATTAGCGACCTATTTAGAGAAAGAAACCGGGTTAAAATTAAGTGGTTCGCAAGTGAGGAAAATCTTAAAAAGAAAAAAGTATGCTTACCTCTGGGCAAAGTATAGTCTAGAAGACAGACAAAATCCAGAGAGAAGAAAAGAATTTAAAGAAAAGTTTCAAAATTATTTAGCAAGAAGCAAAGAAAACCCCAGGCTTTATCAGATATGGTTTTGGGATGAAAGCGGTTTTAGTTTACGAGTGTTGAGAAGGAAGACTTGGGGTAAAAAAGGCAAAAGAAAAAAGGTAACAGGTAGACCTAGTAGAGGTCGAGTAAACATCATGGAAGCAGTAATACAACAACTTGCGTTATTGGTAGACGATACAAACGATACAAGCGTACCCAATAATCTAGCATCCGCAGGGGTAGGGGTGGCGTAGATTCTAGTTTAGTTTGAAATTCTAGATGCAGAATGCGTCCTTGTAGTTGTAAAAATGTGACATAATCAGCGCGAATTGGTTCAATACTCAATTCGGTTTTGAGGACTTTGACACAAGTTTGTGGTGTTCCTAATACCCAACTGGCAAAGGTAGCTGGATGTTTTTCCGACAGGAGTTTGCAGAGGTTATCAAAGGACATTGACGATCGCCAACAATTGAACGAGGTATTGTTATTATCTCATTATCTCGTGCAGTGGTTTGAGTAGGCGATGTCTACGACGGGCTATTCGGCGTCGCACCATCGCTCAGGGAAGCTCATTATTATACTCTGGGCGTATCTTTTTAAATTCCTGTAATAATTACATTAATATTCCATTTCTAGCTAGGTTGAGTTATCAGACGATAAAAAGATAACTGTAGCGGTTCCTGTTTTACTAGTAAAAACCTAACTCCCTTCTCTTTCCCTACTAAAGAAAGAGCAGAAAGAGCCTTTATATCTAAATAAAATTACGAATTACGAATTACGAATTATACAAATGTATCTACACATAATTAAAAAGCGATCGTCGCCCTTTTTCCTTTTTCCCTTTACCCTGCTGTTGACTCTCCTCCTCGCCCTGCCTTGGGCGAGTGCGAAAGAACAGCCTCGCCCAAAGCCAGAAGCATGGCAGATTAACGCTATTGTTACTGCCCTTGATGATGGACATGATGGAGTAAAGAAACTCGCTTTTGAAAAATTCAATGAATATGATCTAGAAAATTTGAAATCGGTGGTTCAGAAACCAGAAGATATTGCTCAGAAAGCTGCCAAAATCCTCAAGGATAAAACCGTTGACTCAATTGTTCGTTCCGGTGCAGCAGAGGCATTGGGAAATCTGGGGGAGGCATCCAAACCCTACGTCAAAGATATCGCTGACATCCTCAAGGATAAAATCGTTGACTCAAATGTTCGTTCCAGTGCAGCAGAGGCATTGGGAAATCTGGGGGAAGCAGCCAAACCCTACATCAAAGACATCGCTGACATCCTCAAGGATAAAACCGTTGACTCAAATGTTCGTTCCAGTGCAGCAAAGGCATTGGGAAATCTGGGGGAGGTAGCCAAATCCTACATCAAAGACATCGCTGATATCCTCAAGGATAAAACCGTTGACTCAAATGTTCGTTCCAGTGCAGCAGTGGCATTGGGAAATCTGGGGGAGGCAGCCAAACCCTATGTCAAAGATATCCTCGACTTCCTCAAGGATAAAACTGTTAACTTTGAGGTTCGTCACGATACAGTAGTGGCACTAGGAAACCTGGGAGAGGCAGCCAAACCTTACGTCAAAGACATTGCTGACATCCTCAAGGATAAATCCGTTAACTCCGATGTTCGTTACGGTGCAGCAGAGGCATTGGGAAATCTGGGGGAAGTTGTCAAACCGTATGTTAAAGACATCCTCCACTTACCCCAAGATGAACTCGTTGAAGCAATTTCTGGGAACTCTCTAAATTCTGCATTTGAAAACCTGGGGGAGGCAGCCACACCCTACGTTAAAGACATCGCTGACATCCTCAAGGATAAAACCGTTGAATCCTATGTTCGTGAGGGTGCAGTATTGGTGTTGGGAAATCTGGGGGAGGCAGCCACACCCTACGTTAAAGACATCGCTGACATCCTCAAGGATAAAACCGTTAACTCCGATGTTCGTTCCAATGCAGCATCGGCATTGGGAAATCTGGGGGAGGCTGCCAAACCCTACATCAAAGACATCGCTGACATCCTCAAGGATAAAACCGTTGACTCAGATGTTCGTTCCAGTGCAGCAAAGGCATTGGGAAATCTGGGGGAGGCAGCTAAACCCTACGTCAAAGACATCGCTGACATCCTCAAGGATAAAACCGTTGACTCAAATGTTCATTCCAGTGCAGTATTGGTGTTGGGAAATCTGGGGGAGGCTGCCAAACCCTACGTCAAAGATATCCTCGACTTCCTCAAGTATAAATCCGTTGATTCAGATGTTCGTTACGGTGCAGCACAGGCATTGGGAAAGATAGAACAACTTAACCTGAATCATGTTGCAGTAATTCTGGATAGTATCTATTACGCAGGTCAATCAGAATTTGAAAAGTGGCGATTTTTGACATATTTCCTGGGTCGCGGCACTGATGAAGTCAAAACACTACTTATATGGCTGGGTTTTCCTGATAGCAAAACGATTCCTCTTCAATTAAGCCACGATCGCGGTGATAAAACTCTCAAAATCTTTGCCCAAGTCTGGGAACCTAGCCAAGGTTTAGCACGATTACGGGAAGACTTAGCAAAGCAAATTGCTGTAGTTGCCAGAAAAGTCCATTGGCAACCACAAGATATTGTGATTTTAGAAACTCACTACAACAACCTCAAAAAAGCCGGCTACAACGAAGCTGATTCGCTGCAATCAGTCATAGTTAACCTCAAAACTTGGCAGTGGTTGTTCAACGCCAGAACTACTATTTTGATTCACGCTGCCTTTTGGCTTGCCCTCATCTTCGCTTACCCCAAATTTCTCCAAGTCCAAGCCATCTTCTTCTGGAATCCTTGGGTAAGGCGCATTCTCGGTGTCGGCTACGTCGGCTTAATTCTCACCTGGGTTCCCTTTTTCCGTGAAAAGTTATTTGAACCCTTCAAGCCTTCCCTACTAGCCGATGCCGGGTTAGATAATTTTAACCCCGAAGCTTACTTCCCAAATTCTAAAGTGAAAGTTCCCGGTGTAGACGAACCCGTACCAATTACCCAAGTGCTACCTAGCATCAAAGGACAAGTCATCTTGGAAGGTGATTCTGGCTTGGGTAAGTCAATGTTTCTGCGCTATTTGGTAAAAACTTCTGGGCGGCTTGTGGTTTATCTACCTGCACACAAATGTGACAAAGGGGTAATTGAGGCAATTCAAGCCAAGCTGCACGGACAAGCACAAGATGCTGATTTTCTCAAGAATTTAATTTACAGTGGTGCATTAGATATCTGCATTGACGGACTCAATGAAGTTACTGCCGACACCAGGGCAAAAATCTGCCAATTTGCCGAAAGCTATTTTCGGGGTAACATCATCATGACCACCCAACCCCTAGAGTGGACACCACCCTCAACAGCCAAAATATATAAATTGCTCCCCCTTGAGGAACCACAAATTCAGCAATTTCTGATTTCCCGTCAGCCACGACTGCCCAAAAATGCCAAAGTTCAAGGTACTAATTATGAGCAAGCCACTGCTAGTTTTTTAACCAAAGCCCTCAGTAATCAGCAATCACCACAAGAATTAACCGCGATTGAGAAGGTTCTCTCTAATCCAATGGATTTAACTGTGGTAGCCCTGATGTTATCCCAAGGCGAATACCCCGATTTGTTTCACTTGCAACAACATCAATATAATTTGATGGCAGCCGAATATTTGCAAGAGTGGAACCAGGAATTTCCCCTAAAAAAATTCTCCGATGCTGTCTATCAAATGCGGCTCAAGGATGAGCAAGCGTTACCTGCGGATGAATTTTACCAGGTATTACAGTCATTGGAAGACGATAAATATAAAATGGTTGTCAGCCGTCAGTGGCAAGACGAAAAAGGCGAAGCCAAGAGAGAATGGTATTTCCGCCACGACAAGATTATGGATTTCTTTTTGGTGCAAAGCTTTCTCGGCGAGAGTGAGGAAGCTAAGAACCGTCTCCTTGACCACATGGACGACCCCCGTTTTCGTGGTGTCTACTTTTTGCTAGCAACCTTACTCCCGTTAGATGCTGCAAAAGAACTGAAGGAAAAATTAGTTCAATACGCCGCCGATACCAAAGACCATACTGTGAGTGATACCTTCGTGCAATTGTTGCGACCAAGGTCGTGATATTAATTCGTAATTCGTAATTCGTAATTCGTAATTGAGAAAGAGACTTATAATCTGAGGGAAAATTTTTTATTTAATTAAAATGAGTCTTTTAGCTCCATTAATAAGTCTTTGATATTAAATACATTGCGATCGCTGCTTAAGCATATAAATTGAGACACAGCGATGTCTGACCACAAGCCGCTTTGCACCTACGCCAGACTACAGGAATGTCTAGCGATCGCAGATGTTCTGCATTCCCAATTCCAGAAAGCATCAGCAGTTTAGCTGAATCGAACGCGCCAGCAGTGATTAGTTTAAAAAAATCTGACCTTTGACATCATATAGAAAAGCTAACGCTAAACCTAAATCCTGAGCAAGCTTTCTTACTAGGGAATGGAAGCGAGGTTTTCTAGATAAGAGTGAAAAGTCAGATATTAGAATGAGTGAAAAAAGAGATTGTGTTTGTCCTACCGCCAAGTAGAATCAATGCTCAGTTCATCTGGAACTAAACTTAATAAATAAGTAAGTCGGCGGAAAAATTTATAGTTATGTAACAAAAAGTTAAGGAGAATGG
>NZ_JAVRBM010000138.1:0-13013 GCF_034531255.1 Nostoc sp. ChiQUE01b
TGCTCAGTTGATTATTGTTAAGGTCGAGTGTTTGCAAGTTAGTGAGTTGTCCAATCTCTGCTGCTAATATTGTTATATTCTGGTTGGAAAGACTTAATTTTTTAGCTTTATCTATAGTAGCTTCTCTAATAATTTCTAATATTTCTTCTTGAGTAAATTTATTAACTGATTCAGGGAAATATTGTCTTTTTAAGTCATTGGCAAACTTGGCATAATCTCCACCAAGCCTCTTTAAAACTTTTAAAGAGATTACAGCATAAACTTTTTCTAAATTTTCTTGCTCTCCATCTTCCTCTAATGATGGTTGTTTTAATAAAGCAACACATTCTTTCAAAGACTTGCCTATTTGCTCTTCTATATAATTTGATATGGTATCAAAAATAAACCGAGAATCCCTAAGTGGTGCATCTGCTAATAAAATAGTCCTAATTCCTGCTGCTGCTTCATCAAATATTACTCCATCAGGATTGATATCTGTGGTAATCTCAGTTAAAGGTTTAAGTATTCCTCCTAACAAGGCTTCAGCCGTATGAACAGGTCCAGATTCACGTAAAAAAGTTTCTTGTACTAAGCGAATTACAGGTAAAGTAATTACAGGCGCAGCCATTAATAACCCTGCTAATTTGCGTCCTAAAGGGGATGAAATGCGCCTGAACCGTTCAATTCTCTCTTCTGCATTTAAGTTACTAATTTGAGTTTGAGGTAAATGAGGTGGTGGAGTGAAATCTGACTTGTGAGGAAAAATAAAACCACTGTTGATTTTATTATGGTTTCCGGCTAAGAACTCCGCCCAATTACTAGCAACTTCTGGTTCTACTGTTAAAATAGGAATTTTGGATCTGTTTTCTAAATCAAAATGCTTCCAGATAAGAAGTTCATGAATGCGTAAATTACTATTAGCAACTCCTGATATTAAAACTTGATTTGAATTAGCTAACCTAACCGCAGCACCTACTCTTAATCCACTTCTTAACCAGAGGGTGTTAGGTAACATTTGTAAAATTGCTAGGGGTTGATGTTTTGTCCAATGTTGTAAAGTAGAAAGAATAGTTCCATCAAACCACATTGGTGCAACACAATCACTAACAATTAATATTAAACAGCGTCCGGTAGGATCGCTTAATTCTTGAAAATTTTTAACTTGTTGTCTACCAACTTTAGCCTTAATAATAATCTTGCCATTATCGGTAGTTAATACCCATGTACGAACTTCTCGAAAAATTCCATAATGTTCTAATAGTCCTTTTAACTCTTCAATCAGCTTGCGCCAAATTATCATTGATGAGTTATCATCTATAACTAACGCTAAATCTAGCCAAGGCTCAGGTTCACTTTTGAGGACAGGAATACAGATCCTTTGTTCAACTGTACTTTGTTCAGCTATAAGTTTGACTGTTTCTATTTCATCGAGTATTGTTTGTCTTCCTGAATCTACCTGACGCATTAAAGGACGTAATGCTTTAACAAATTCTAATGGTTCTCTTAATGAACGGGGATTGGTATGTCTAATGGGTAAGGTTTTTCCTTTAATCCTATCATCAAGATTATTTGTATGGGGTGGGGGGGAAATTCCAACTACTGAGTCGTCTGCTTCTCGAAGTTGACGTTGGTTAATACTTGCTTTATTTCGCTGATCATCATCTAATCTTAGTTCTTTTATTGGAAGACTTTTATCAATACCAGTATCAATACCAATATCAATACCAGTATCAATACCAGTATCAATACCAGTATCAATACCAGTATTAGGTGCTTTTCTTGGTGTTTTGGCTGAATATTCTTGTTGTTTTAAAGCTAACCAAAAAACATCTGCAATATCTTGTCCCGTCAGGTCACAATGGACATTTAAACTGGAAATTAGTTGTTTGAGTCTGTTGTTCTCTAATATTGGTTCAGCCATTGCTTAATTTTGATACTCTTTTAATTTGATATTATATTTTTAATATCAAGATTCAGAATACATAATATTTGATATAGGAGGGAACAAAAGAGAAAATATCCTTTATTCTTACTTATTGTTTTACTCCTGACCTTCTGAGTTCTGAGTTATTATGATCAATCACTTTCAGTAAGTGGTTTCATTAATAAATCTCGAATTGCTTGTTTTTTATCTTGATCTTGAGGACTATCTTCATGGGTAATAACGTAAATTGCATTTAATAACTGATCTGTGGCTTTATCCATTGCTTCTCCTGGTAGGGGAACAAAGTGATTAATTAATTGATTAATTTCTTCAGTTTTTTGATTAAATAATTCTTCGCCAAAATGGGCTTTAACGATTATTTCTAATTCAGGTGGGTTAGGATCTGGCATTTTCACTCGTAAACATCGCCGTTTAAACGCTTGAGGGAAGTCTCTTTCGCCATTACTCGTCATGACAATGATAGGAAAAGCATAGCATTTTACTCGTCCGTTTTTAATACATACATCAATATTTTCGTCTTGAGTTTGTACACCAAATATGTTTTCTTTATTTGCATCTTTAGAGCGTCTAACTAATTCGGTAATTTCAAATTGTCCCTCTTCAAGTAAATTTAATAAGTCATTCGGTAGGTTAATATCACTTTTATCAATTTCATCAATTAATAATACCCTGGGTAGATAGGAGGGTAAAAAAGCTGTTCCTAATGATCCTAATTTAATATATTGTCCAATAGTTTGTTCTTCACTTTCTTTATTATTGGCATCTTGGAGGCGAGCGATCGCATCATAGCGATATAATCCTTCTTGGAGGGTTGATCTGGCTGTAATTGACCAAGATAGTACCGGACCTAAGTTTAATTCATAGGCAATCGCATAAGCTAAAGATGTTTTTCCTGAACCAGGATTTCCTGTTACTAATAAAGGTCGTCTTAAATAGATGGCTGCATTGACAGCATCTCTCACATCAATTGCTTCTTTAGAATCAGAAAGTCTAAAGTTTTGCCCTTTTTTTATTTCTCTTTCTTTCTTTTTCGCTAATTTAATTAGTTTATCAAAGCGTATTTCATCTACATTCTCAGGGGTTTGGGTTTCTGATGATAGTTTTTCATTATTAGTGACAAAATCTTCCTCTTTACCAAATTGTCGCCAAGGAGGAGATTTAATCTTTTTAATTTTTTTTCGCAATTCTGCAATTTCCTCCTCTGTTAATTCTTGTTTACATTCACCTTTACCATGAAATAAATACCATTCTGCCATAGTTGTCCTTTTTGCGTATATTGATTAAGTATTAGTTACAAGCCAAAAATTAAGATATCACTACCTTTGTTTGAATCAAATTTAGAAGGTAAGCGATGGGGATTATCAAACAAAAAACCAAGATGATATCCTAAATATTCTTTCTGTTTCGTTTCATCCTCTATATAAGCGTCTCGTCGAATATCTCTAACTAATTTAAATAACTTGCTAGAATTTTTAAAATCATCAATTTTTAAAATGTTTTCAAACTGATTTATTGTATTATCGTTGTTTAGTTTTAAATCTTCTAATGACCCATTTCTCAACCAAAAACTAAAAGGAAAACCACAACGTAAAACAGTAATCAAGAACTCATTAATATGACAATTATATTCTGAATTAAGCAAAGGAACATTCATATTAATACTAATTACTTTTTGTGCTGTAACTCTAATCTTTTTCCAGTTACACCCATTGTTTAGCTTTTCTTTATTAAGCCAAACTATTTTTTGATCAATTTCTGTTAATTGATGCAATTCATCCCATTTTTTTGAAAATTTATCATATAAACTATAATCTTGAAAGCGATCATAAGAACGAATAACTAAATTGTATTCATAGCCAAACCAGGGTGGTTCTTTTTCATTGGAAAGTTGGGGAATTTTTTCAACTTCTGGAGCAAATTTGATTAAATATTGATTAGGTAAAAATAACTCAATTGTTAACTCATGACAGTTATTGCAGTTATATTTCAGTATTTTCTTTACTTCATTGATTAAAATATGAATACTTGTACAGATATCATTATATTCAGCATCAATCTCGTTAAAAATATAAGGATATTTCGTTAATGAGTCATGGTCATCTTTTTGAAAAATTAATTCTGATTGTAATTTAAATATATTCAAATTTTCAGAAGAATTACAAGGTTCGCACGTAATAAGTAAATAAGGATATTTTTCCTGATAAATTCTATTATTTTGATTGCAATCTTTATATTTAAGCTCTTTCCATTCATTCCAAATATTTTCGTCTATATTCAGATTTCTACGTGTGTCATTAATCCAATTTTCTAAATCTAAATTTATCTTTATTTGTGTATTCTGAAAAAGATAATTAGCAAATTGTAGCATTAATTTTATATTAAATTGGTAATTAGGCTCATATTGTATTTCTAAAAAAATCTCTTTTAAATAATCAAAGTTCATTCCTTTTGACAAACTAATATAATTACTTTTAGGATCATCGCCAAACTGTTGCAAGATAACATAACAACAATTCTCTATAATCTTCCAATCACAATCATGTATTATTTCTATTAAGTTATCCCATTGTTGTTCTAAATAAGCTTTCTCTTCCTTTTGTTTTAATTTTTGCTGAATTTTTTCCTGAAGCTTTGATCGCTCTTCAACACATCTGTCTTGCCAATTTTCTAACTTTATTATTAATCCTTCTGAAAGTTTTTCCAGTACCCCTAGCTTTTGAAATAACAAATATTCAACAAAATAATGTATTGTAAGATATTCAGAATCAACTTGTTGGACAAGCAAATATTTAATGAGAGTATCCAAGCAATCCGGTTTTTCTGACTTTATAGATCGAGGGAACAAGAGGCTGTAAAGTTGGAAATATACATTGTTTATATCTGATTCCAAATTTTTATAGTCTTTACTTATCAGCTCTTTCAGTTCTTGAACAGATTTATCTAGTTGTTTAACAGATTCATCTCTACGCCATGATTCCACCAAATCCTTTAATTTCGGATTACCAGGGTTTACTGTTAGTGCGCCTTCTAAAAGCATTTGTATATTGCCTTGAGAATATGCTAAATCCACTAGGTTTGCTACAGCAATATGATAATCATCATTATCTAGATTGACTGATTTTAGAGAATCGGGTAGTTCATCTTTAACCATGCGTTTAAATTGCGAACGTTCGGGGAAAGCAGCAATTAAAGCGTATCTCAAATCTTTGAGTTGATCAGGCGTTAAATCTTCAAACATTCCTCACGCTCTCTATTAATAAATTGAATTGTATTTTGCGTTTCTACATCTTGAGCCACAAGGTAGCCAATTTTTTCAATTTCGGATTACCAGGGTTTACTGTTAGTGCGCCTTCTAAAAGCATTTGTATATTGCCTTGAGAATATGCTAAATCCACTAGGTTTGCTACAGCAATATGATAATCATCATTATCTAGATTGACTGATTTTAGAGAATCGGGTAGTTCATCTTTAACCATGCGTTTAAATTGCGAACGTTCGGGGAAAGCAGCAATTAAAGCGTATCTCAAATCTTTGAGTTGATCAGGCGTTAAATCTTCTAAGTCTACTTGGTGTTTGCTGGTATTTACAGTTGATGTCTCAATTACACCTATTACTTTCTTGATGCCTTCAACAAGCCAGCCCATATCCTTGCCAAAGTCAGGATCATTCAGCCTAATTTTAGTTGCATTACGGTACGCCAATTCCTTAATGCTTCTTGGTAATTCACTTTCAGTCGGTAGGTTCGCTCCCTTCACCAGCAGAGGAATCACCGGAATGTTTTTGCTCAAGGCAGTTTCGATTTCAAATCGTACCCAGTCCTCGGATTGCTCCAACCGTCGATTGCCTGCATCATCTGTTACCGTTAACCAGTTAAGTCCAATCACCACCAGCATTGCCCGGCAACTACTCAGAGCATTATTAATCTCCTTCCGATAGTCCAATCCCATCTGGATCTTTTGGACATCCTTAAAAACATGATCCTTCTCAAAGTAAAGCACCAGGTAGTCATAAATGCGCCCAGTTACATCACCCGTGTCACTAACCCGATACGAGATAAAAATAGAATTTTTCACTCAATTTCTCCTAAGTGAGCCGTTCACCCTCTAAAAATTCATGAATTTACTGTAACTATTCTCATATCAATGGTGTTATTAATAGCAAACTTCAATTCACGACAGTCTCTTTCTCTTGCATTTGAGAAGACAATTGCACCTCATTAGTTTTCAGCCATAGCTCAATCATCTCCACTACAACATGACTCATCTTCAGCCCACGCAAAGCACAAGCTGCATGAAAGCGTTTCTTTAGATCGTCTGTGATACTAATCTGCATCATGGTTAATCTAGATAGTGCCTATATAAAGCTACAAATATATAAGACAGGATTCTAGACTGACTATAGCAGTCTCAGTAGATTTACGATAGAGTTCGCTTAAGCAAAATTAAGCATTTTCACAAAATACTCGCTTTTTTCCCTATTCAGGCTGTATTTGAACATTTGAAGACAATTTCTCGCTTTAATGAATTGATTGGCTGATTGTGACCGTTTCATAACAATCACATCCCAGATATGGAGATTCGGGAGTAATTAAAGCAGACGCACCAAATCGCTGGCAACAGATTGTTACCTTTGCTGATGGCAAGAGGCTACTTATCAACAATGCGGATCTAGATGCCGCCAGTGTTCCATTCCCTAGAGAGCGGAACTATCCACCAGAATATACCTCAGCGATCGCTCAAATTAAAGAGCAACATCAGCAAGAGTTAGAGCGCTTAGAGCAAGAACTGAGGATTGGCTTGCAAACAGAAGCAGCTACCAAAGCCGAAGCCCAGGTACAAGAGCAAATTCAATCTCTTCAAAACCTGTACAAGCAGCAGAAAGAGCAGAATATTCAGTTACAGCAGCGTTTGGATGAAATGGAGGGATTACGAAAACTGGAGATTGAAAACCAACAACTCCAGCAGCGCATTCAGGAACTAGAACGTGCTGTACAACAGCGTCCCTCCCAACAGTGGGAAAATACCATGACCCAACAGGCGACTAAAGCGTTGAACAAGCAAGTCAAGCTTGCCTTGGAGAAAACTATTGACTTGCGATCGCTAGCCCAAGAACCCCCCAAAGAGAATGCCCAAGAATGCTTACGGTTGATGGGCATGGCTTTGAAGAATCTCGCCAGTGCTATGAACAACACCCAAGCCTTGGAAGCTGCGGCGATAATTATGGGAAGTGAACCGACACAATCCGCGATCGCATATCGAGCCGAACAACTGGAAATGCTACCCCAGGCGGTTAGTGAGATTAAGGCAGTGTTAGCTAAACCTGGATGTACTTGGCATGAGTTTTTGAATGTTGCCCAAGAGTACGAAGTTATTAAACAGGACTATCGGGCAGAACTTACCACCCAGGAAACAGATTTAATTACCACACTCCAAAACGCATCCTCTCAACCAGACACCATTGGCATCGGCTCTATTGTTGCCCATGCCGACCCCTACCGTACTTTGTATGTCGAGAGGGGTGAAGTTGTAGAGGATTTGGGCGAGGAAGTAGTGGTGGCATGGGATCACTGGAAGGAGCAATCGAAAAAGACTGACAGGTATTTCCGAGATGAATTGCGATTCTGGCAGGGTGAGAAAAAGTAGATAAAACTTGCCTCTAGCAAAAAAACTTAAATGCGACATAGGTGCAATGTCGCTCACATTGTGATGGAAAATGTGATTTGAACGATATTTTTGCCAAACGGTCACGAAATGCTTCAGAAGCAGTTAGGACAAGATATACTTCATACTTTAGTTGTGAGTTGTAAGAATGATAATCGTATAGTTGGGGAGACAGGGGTGAGCAAGGCTCACCCCTGTCTCATTAAAGATAAGGGGAAGAAGCTGCCGACGGCAGCTTCTTCCCCTCCCGCATGATTATCATTCTTATGTCGTTGACTGTGATTCATGCCCAACAGTGTCTCGCTTGGGTTTGCGTTGTCCAACCCGTGTGCCTGACTTTTTCTCGCGGCTCTTATCTGTTTGCTGTTGCGTGTCCTGGGTTATCGTCTGAAGGTCAGCACTGGAATTACTAAGTGGCGTTTCAGTAATTTCAAGTGTTTGAGTAGATGTAGTTTTCTTGCGAGTCTGCTTCTTTTTTGGGGCTGACTCTACGGGGATCTCATTTGCTGTTGTGGTCGTGAATTCTTGTGGTGCAGGTACGTCTGGCTTTTTCCGAGTCCGCTTTGTTTTAGGTGGTGACTCTGTTTTCGATGAAGTCCCAACGCTACCAATGAGCGGAGTTTCAGAGGGGACTGCACTAGTCGGGACATCGGTTGAACCCATCCCTATTTGTAGCAAATGCCATAAGTGTTCGCGGCGGCTCTCCATATAACTAAGTTTTTCTTCGCCCTCAGTTGCTTCTATGGCCATGCGTTCACACTGCGCTAGCGTTAGGGTATGTTCGTGTAATTGTTTTAAAGTTAAAGCTTGATTTCCATCATCTAATGCCGCCGCCACAGTTCTGATGAGCCAGTCTTTTAGTACTCCAAGGCAGCCAATAGAATGTTCATAGAAGTAAAGCCAATGCTGCATTAATTCAGGAATATTAGTATTAAGAGGTACTTGCTTGAGGAGTGCCAATAACGCTGCCTGGAAATCCAAACGGTCTTGTTCATTTTGGTACAAATAGCGCGGAAAGTGGATATCCAGACCGCGCCGGGATGCTTGACCACTTAAATTGCGGAAATTTAACAGTTCGTAAGTACCAATCAGGATGTGTAAAACACCCGTAACATTCGTCATGGATTTAATCCAATCCAACTGGTCTAACAGCTTGCCAGCATTACTTCCAGTCCCAATCTTCATTAAATGTTGCGCTTCATCAAGGATAACCGCACGTACACCACGTTTGGTTATCGCTTCTTCTAATGCGTGGCGCAGTTCTGGAGAATCATTAAACTGCGAAGTTTTGCTACTACGTCCACGCCCTTTTTTCTCCCATGCCTCCGACGTATCGATGTCCACAATGCTACGACGCTCGTAGAATGGCTCGTCCAAAAGCTTGAGCGCAGTCCGGTAATAGTCAGTTCGATTAAACACGCCACTGTCAGGTGGACGTGTCTCTATCAGCAAAAGAGGTAATTGAGGTACATAACTGTAGCGAACTGCAAACATAAACGCTTCAAACTGCAAACAAGGCGATTTTGAAACCACATTAACTGCAAATAAGGTTCTGCTCAAAACCACATTATTTGCAAATGAAACCACATTATCTGCAAACAAACCACATTATTTGCAAATGAAACCACATTATCTGCAAATAAGTCGTAATTCTTGCGGTGACTGAGTTTAGGGATTTATTGTCGTAAAACTGTCCAAAAAATACGAACCTTTACACCGGACATATATGTTCATTTATTTAGATATAAACTGAACATAAATGAACCAAAAAATTCTATATGGGGTATTTCTCGTTTGATTTAATTTCCCTCTGACGCATACAAAGGAATTCCCATTTTTAACATCTGGTCTCTCAAATCTTGGGTTCGACCAGGAGGCAACTGAGCGTGTATAAAAGAATTTACTTCACTTACTCGTATATTTAATAACTCAGCTAACACTTTAGCATTGTAACCATGCCGTATTAAGCGGGGTTCTAAATCGTTAAGTCCTACGTTCAAGACAGCTTCAGCCATATCACGGGTGACAGGCTTTGTTGCTGCTTGATAAGCGTCTTCAAAAGCCCTCTGCAAATAATGTTCAATTTGCAATGGAGTCGTCAATCGTTCCGCTAAAAATGCAATTGCCTCATTGGTAATTAAATCTTCAGGCAGATAATCATCGTAAATACACTCGCTCAATAGCCATTTTATATACTCAACCTGATGTCCTCTAATACCTTCTAAACTAAAAATATTGGTTCTAGCACCAATCTCTTCCAAAGATGGTCGGCGCAGATCGTTTTTCAACTTGGGATGTCCCAGTAGCACTACAGATAAAGTGCAACCGCTCTGACGTACCAATTCGATTAAACGCTTAATTTTGACTAACGTACTGTGATGAATGTCATGAGCTTCATCGACAAACAGCACTATAGGCTTACGGCATTTTTGAATCAAAGCTAACAATTTTCGTTCTCTGAGTTCTGGGTGAGTCGGTGGTTTAGCATCTTTTTCTGTGCTTAAATCTAAAAACAAAGCACTCATCAAAACCCCGACATTGACCTTATCTTTGTCAATTGCAAGGCAACGAGAAATAATTATGTCTTTTTCAGAGGACAATTCCAATTGCAGTCGTTGTAAAGTCGTTGTTTTACCACAACCAACAACACCTGTTATCGCAATCAAGCGACCTTGCCTAATTTGGGGTTTGAGTTCTTTGAATAGATTTGTCTGCTCTTGGGTCTCAAAATAGCCCACATGATCTAAGGTACGTTTAAGACCAAAATAAGTCATGACATCACTCAACATGGCTCGTACCTGTAATGGGGTTAAAGAAATCTCGAATTTGCTTCATTACCTCCTGCTTATTGAGAGTAGTCACCAGAACCGCATCAATATAAGCCATCTGTTCTGAGGTGAGTTTGGCTAATGGGCGTGCCAAATAATCAGCGATCGCTAATTTGGCTGCAATCACCGTGCTGAATGTCAGTTCTTGAAATGGGTTAGGATCAACAAAAGGCTGCACCTTTAGTGGGGTTGTATTACTCCCGAAATCTGGCTTATTGCCTTTACCAATCACAGAATTCGGTAAAGACAACTCTTTAGCTAAAGATTCAATTCGCTCTGCCCGTTTCTGTGTACGTGTTTTCTTAAAACTACGGTAGCGATGTAAGGGGATTGGGCCATCCACAGGCAGAAACGGCCCATAGCGACGTTCACCATGTTCTACGTACAGTTCGTTATCGAACAAGCCCCACCATAGAACGACAGTTTCTCCAGCCAAATCTGGCTCAACCTCATAAGCCACCGCCTCAACCGTAACGCGAGCATCGATGCCTACCTTACGGCGTTCGGGTGCGCGTGAAAATGTACAAAAACGCTCCCAGGTACACATTTGACGGATGCCACTAGTAGGTAAATTGCTCACCCAGTCCTCCATCCGGGAATGAGGTTCGCTGCGATGGGGTCGGCTATTGTAATGGAGCAAAAACTTCATCAACCAAGCATTCGCCTCGGCTTCGGTCTCCGGTTCATGTAGGTGGTAGAGAGTTTCGTGCATTTCTTTAACAGTGCGAAACGGTCTTTCTACCTTCCCCTTAGAACGAGCCGTCACCCGTCGTCCATCCTTGCCATTAGGTAAATGGGTACGTACTTCAATCCCCAAATAACCCATAACTTTTTGAAATACTAAGCTTTTAGCAATGGGGCCATTGTCCATGTACAGCATTTGGGGAATGCCTTGAAAGGGAAAGTCTGTCTCCGACTTGGGTGACATGGCGGCAAACATAAACCGCAGTGCTGCTTCCACATCCTCACCGTAAACACCGTGGTATTCTTGGTACGCAGCACCACTACGGTCATCTACGACACTATAAAGCATTAACAAAGGATGCCCCTGTCCTGGTTCTAGGAAGGCTGGTGCTTTAACGTGCTTGAGGTCTGATGGACTGAGGTCAAAATGCCAACATTGATTGCTATATTCTGCCTGGAAACGAACAGCAGGTGGTTGTCGCAGCAGGGTATCGCGGTCGTAACCCCATTTGTTGAGATAACGATTGACGGTGGTTGGTTTGAGCAAACCTACTGGAACGCGAAGATGACCGTCCGGAGTGTTGATGCCATCTTCTTCCAATAAACGGATTGCTTGCACAGTAGATAAATGGCGACCTTTACGGTTAGAGGTACGTATTTTAATGGCAGCAATGATTTCGCAGTATCGCTCAAGAGTTGCTTTTGGAATTACACGCGGTACATCACAATCAACGCGACGCACTGAGCGGACAACATTGCCGGATCGTAGTGTCCGATACACAGTATCTTCAGAGATGCCATACAGTTGTGCTATTTCTTGAACTAATACCCGACGAGATGGACTGCGCGGTGGTAGTTGTTCTAAGCGGCGACGAAGGTCTACGATTGCATCAATTGGTATTTGTTTCTTTGGCATCCTATGATTTCTCCACCAATTTATCGTGGCGTGGGTGGAGATGTTTGCGTGACAACCAATCGTAGAGGGTGGAAGGTGAACAATCGACTAGTTTGGCAATTGAGCGTTTGCTGATTCCTTTGGCTAAATAACTGCGAATTTCTGCTTCCCTTGTGTCCAGTTTCAAATGTGCAGATTGTCGTCCTTTGGGTCGTCCCAATGTTTTTCCCTCAGCTTTCCGTTTGGCTAGTGCTTCGGTTGTTCTGAGTACAATCAATTCCCGTTCGATTTCTGCTGCCAAGCCTAAAACCGTTGCTGTAATTCGACTTTGCATTGAGTCATCCAGTACCATACCTTGTTTGGCGATATGGACGTTGATTCCTCGACGCACGCAACACTCCAGCATTTCTAATACTTGTAGGGTGGAGCGTGCCATCCGACTAACTTCTGAAAAAATGACTACATCGGATTCTTGGGCTGTTTGATTCAGTAGTTGTCCTACACCCCGCTCTAACCATTTCTCCCGTCCAGAAACTGTGTCCTCTATAAACTGGATGGGACTTAAAGCGTGGATGTTGGCATATTCTAAAATGCCATGACGTTGGTTGTGTACGTCTTGTTTGTCGCTGGAGACCCTCAGATAAGCATAAATGGCCATGGTCAAACTGGCTGTCGGTAAAAACCGCTTTATAGATTTAATCGAACGGTATTAGTTCAAATTAAACCACGAAAAGCGTACATATATGTCCGGTGTAAAGGTTCGTATTTTTTGGACAGTTTTACGACAATAAATCCCTAAACTCAGTCACCGCAAGAATTACGACTTATTTGCAGATAATGTGGTTTCATTTGCAAATAATGTGGTTTGTTTGCAGATAATGTGGTTTCATTTGCAAATAATGTGGTTTTGAGCAGAACCTTATTTGCAGTTAATGTGGTTTCAAAATCGCCTTGTTTGCAGTTTGAACCCATATTCCGCAGGTTAGTTAAGAAAGAAGATAATATTTTCGACAAGGGGCACC
>NZ_JAVRBM010000139.1:0-12935 GCF_034531255.1 Nostoc sp. ChiQUE01b
ACATCAGTCCATATAAATTGATTTTTTATTGTTTGTGAGAAATTCGCGTTAATGCTGTCTCACTGGCAGAGCGACTTTTAGCTGTGGGATGCTTCACCGAGATCATCAACTGGCAAAAGCGGGTATTCATTCCGGTTTCAGACAAAGCCCCAGCTATTCTAGCGGCTGTGATTGAAATCTTGGGATAAGTCAAAAGCTGATGTATTTAGTAGATACATCAGCTTATTTTTCGCTCAAACAAGAGGGTGATGGTTTCACATTTTGTACCAAAAAAGGGGCAGATATAGCGTAGCTGACACCAGGGGCAAAATAGTACAAATTTACCTAAAACCGAGGTTTGTAGTATGCCAATGACAAAGCTAAAGCCCTTATTCTTTTGTTACAGCTTTCACTTGGATAATTTATCTAAAAACAATAGCTAAAAAGCTTATACACTAATGCTTTCCGCCTATCTTCCCCCTAGTGTCAGCTACGTCAAACTTTTCGGTCTACTGAAATTTGTACAACTTATTTTTACATGATGGGTTAATCAAATAAATACTCTTGCATGTCGTTTTGTCGATGGCGGAGAATGCTTATAGCTTTGACCTGGATTTGACGAATCCTTTCTCGGCTAAGGTTTAGCTGTTGGCCAATCTGAGCGAGATTGAAATGCTGATCGTTCTCTAGCCCAAAGCTTAAAGTCAACACTTGACGCTGTATAGGTGTCAATGGTTCTAATAATTTAGCTACGTCTTGCGATAGAAGTTCTTGGGTGAGCAGTTTTTCTGGTGAAGCGCTAACGTCTGCTAAAATTTCGCCCAATTCTGTCTCTTTCTCGTCTCCGACTTGTTTATTCAAAGAGATGGCTGTGCGAGAAGCACTGAGATATTCTCGAAGCTTATCTGGGCTGATGTTTAATGATGCAGCCACTTCTTCAGCACTAGCATGACGACCAAGTTTTTGAAAGCTTTCTCGCTGCACTTTTTTAATTTTATTAAGTATTTCAGTGAGGTGAACAGGCAATCTAATAGTGCGCGATTGTTCTGCTATTGCTCTGGTTATAGCTTGACTAATCCACCAGTAGGCGTAGGTTGATAGCTTATAGCCCCGGTTGGGATCAAACTTTTCTATACCCCGTTGTAAACCGATCGCTCCTTCTTGGATCAAATCTAGAAATTCCAAATTGCGGTTCTGGTATTTCTTGGCAACAGATACTACCAATCGCAGGTTAGCTGTTACCATTTTTTGTTTGGCTTTTTGGCCAAGGTGTAGTGCTGCTCGGACTTGTGCTTCGGTTTTTTCGACAGCATTAGCTAATTGAGTCAAAGTTGGTTCACGGTCTAGCTGTTGGGTGAGTTCATTTTTAGATTGCTCAATGGCAATCATTTCTTGTACCTGTCTACCATAAGCAATTTCTTCCTCTGGCTTTAATAAAGGATACTGACCAATTTCCTGCAAATAGATGCGAACCATGTCGGAACTCAGGCTGGACATACAAACTCAACACTTTTTTAAACCAAGGAATTTAAAAGTATAAATCAAATAGCTCAATAAAGTTTTCTATTTTTAATAATCAAAATTCATCACCAATGCAGTCCTGGGTGAAGTAACCTCTGCTGTAACCGTGTGTACCGCCGTTGGTCATCAGTAGAGCGCACCGCCAGAGATATCGCTTTTTTTGCTCCTACAACGATCGCTAATTTCTTGGCACGGGTCAGCCCAGTGTAAAACAGGTTCCGGGTTAACATCATGTAGTGCTGCATATAGATTGGCAGAACTATCACCGGATATTCTGAGCCTTGGCTTTTATGAATAGAAATGCTCCAGGCAAGGGCAATTTCATTCAGGTCAGCGTAATCGTAAACCACAGTCCGCTCACCATACAGTACTGTAACTTCCTGCTCGACAGTATCAATGGTGAGGATTATTCCCAAGTCGCCGTTGAAAACTTCGCGGTTGTAGTCGTTGGTTAGCTGGATGATGCGATCGCCCTCGCGTAATAAATTTCCACCTCTGTTAATCTCCACCTTGTTGGGGCTGAGTGGATTAATCAACTGCTGCAACACGGTATTAAGATTGCGAGTCCCTACCAAGCCCCGCGACATTGGACAAAGTACTTGCACATCAGTAGCAGGATTAAAACCCAGCCGTGGAATCAAATCGGTAATCAACTCGCAGATTGCCTGTACACCATGTTCGGGCTGATGTCCGCCGCCGTGCCAAATACAGTCGGACACAGGATTGTCGGAGATTGGCTCGATTGTGGGATAAATTCCTCGATTAATCTGGTGGGCGGCGGTGATAATTGCGCTCTGTTGAGCTTGGCGAAATACCTGGGTTAACCGCACTACTGGCACACGACCAGAATTAATCAAATCAGCAAGTATTTGACCTGGGCCCACAGATGGTAGCTGGTCAATGTCACCCACCAACAACAGTAGAGCGCCAGCTAATACTGCTTTAACCAAGGAGTGAGCCAGAAACAAATCAAGCATCGAAGCTTCGTCAGCGATAATTGCCGTGTGGGGTAAAGGATTTTCGCTATCGCGCTTGAAACCCCTTGAGCGGGGGTCAAATTCTAACAAGCGATGTATGGTTTTGGCTTCTAGCCCAGTCATTTCACCCAAACGTTGAGCAGCCCGTCCAGTGGGTGCAGCGAGGGCAATAGATTTACCCATTGCTTTCCATAGACTAACTATTGTATGGGTAGTGAAAGTTTTCCCCACGCCAGGGCCACCAGTGAGGATCATGATTTTGGAGTAGGCTGCTGTCTCTACAGCTTGGCGTTGCTGTTCTGAAAGCTGAATTTTCCGGCTAACAGTAAAGCGGTCAATCCAATCACGCACGCGCTCAATGTCAGTATCAACAGGCTTTTCTAAGCGTTGGCGTATCAGTTGAGCTAAATTCTGTTCCGTATGGAAGTAAGTTGGCTTGTAGCAAAGTAGTGTTTTCTGTTCATCCCGCTCTCTAATCAGGTCATCTGCGAGAGCCATATCTTTAATAATCATCGCAACCGCTTCTTCTGTGGGCTGATGAGATTCGGTTGTCACCAGTTTGATTACCGACTCAATCAGTTCGCTTTGTGGCAGGTAACAGTGGCCATCTTCGGCAGCTTCACTTAGGCAATGGATAATCCCCGCACGGTAACGAAATTCTGAGTCTGGTGCAATTCCTATATTTATCGCAATCTTGTCAGCAGTCAGAAAGCCAATACCGTAGATGTCGGCTGCTAACCGGTACGGATTTTTGGTAACAGTGGCGATCGCCTCATCCTTATATTGCTTGTAAATCTTCACAGCATAAGTGGTAGAAACGCCATGCCCCTGAAGAAATACCATTACTTCTTTGATGGCTTTTTGAGTTGACCAGGCGTTTTTGATGAGAGTAATCCGCTTTTTAGCGATGCCCTGAACTTCAATTAATCGCTCGATTTGGTTTTCGATAATGTCTAGGGTTTCTAGTCCGAAGTGGGCAACAATCCGTCTTGCTGTGACTGGGCCAACACCTTTAATCAGCCCACTACCCAAGTATTTTTCAATTCCAGTGAGAGTAGCTGGTTTGGTTTCTTTGTAGTTGACTACTTGGAACTGGGGGCCAAATTGTGGATGGTCACGCCAGAAACCAGTTAGTTGTAAAGTTTGCCCTGGCTGGATGTTAGCAAAGCTGCCAACAATTGTTGTGAGTTCAGTACTACGTGGATGAGTCAGCCTTGCCACAGTGTAACCCGATTCAGCAGAGTAAAAAGTTAGGCGTTCTACGACTCCGGTGATTGTTTCGTGTTGAGGAAAGGCGCTTACTTGTTGAGGAGAAAGATTAGGGGGAGTGGACATTGCCTGTTAGAAGAGGCCGCACATCATTATAATACTGGAAATTAGTTAATTATAGTACATAAATACTAAAGATTTTGAGTTGATATCTTTTAGAAAAATGAACTCTACTGTTAGATAATATATATTTCAACTTTCTTCCGAGATATAACTTGCCTGGTCACTTTTCCTAAAACCTCAACAGTAAGCTGCTTTAATACATGACCCAAAACATTTTGGGTCACTTTTGTTGTAAAAATTCTTCTATTTTAAGTAGTAAACTTTCCGCTTCTTGGAGTTGCTTTGGATCTTTCTCAATGTTTTTCAGAGATTTTTTAAATTGCTTGTAAGCACTATTAAGTCTAGTTTGGATAGGGTTTTCTGAACTGGGTTTGATGACTTTTACCCGTTTCTTGATTTCAGCAAGTGAAAGATTGTTGGCGATTGCTTCCCCTAACAGTTCTTGCCTAATACCAGAGTTGTTAATTTTAGCAATCTCTAGACCTTTGGTATATTCAATTTTTCCTTGGCGAATAGCTTCCAGAACTTCTTGAGGTTTTTTTAACAAGGGAAGTCTAGTTTTGACAAAAGATTCCCATGTAATTCCTCCACAAAATCCAAACACTACTTGAATAGTGTCAAACTTAGGATGCTCTAAAACGTTTTTGAGACCTGAGCGGCGTTTGAGATTATCTAGTTGGTACAGCAGACTTATAGCTTCTTCAACAGTCCCTTCAATCGCTAAAGAAAGGAGTTTCAAGGTGCCATCTAAATCTTCTAAGGCACTAAAATCTCGACGATTTTTGTTTTCTGCAAGTGATGCTTTGAAAGCTTCAAGGTCGTTCCAGTTAAAGATTCTGACGGGCAATGGATCGATTTCTGCAAACTCAGAACCATGATAGCGGCGTTTTCCAGCAACAAGTTCATATTCATCAGGCAACGCATTGCTTAGTGGACGAACCCATAAGGGAGAGTAAATACCATTCGGTTTCAGGTCATTTAGTGCCCAAGCTTTTAGTTCATCTTGGTCATAGTAGTAGCGCACAGGCTGTCCACCTGGCACAAAACTGAAAGTTAGATGAATTTTACTACGGGGTATCCAAACTACTCCTGAATCCTTGCCTGATTCATTGGTAATTATCTCGCTCTCGTCCGTATCAGGAGTAAAGCTTAAAATCTGTTTTAGGTTAGCAAGTCTTTGATCGGTTCCAGCTTTGCTAGTTCCTTCCAATCTTCCCATGCTTTTTTTCCTCCTCGTTTAATTTCATAGACTGGTTTACCTTCAGCAGATGCGTGTTCATAAACTTTCAACCGTTGAATCCCTTGTTCTAGCACAGGTAGACCTTGCTCTTTAAGTGTATGAAAAGCAATCTCCCCATCCGGTTCTGATGACGGGGGGACAACAGTTAGTAAAACATAATATTTCGTTTCTGGTGGAAAATTTTGGACCATTATGTTTAAAGCACTAATTGAGAGAGCTGAAGGAGTTGTAATAGCCAGAAGCAGATCGCATCCGTCAGCTAGTTCTTTAATTTCATCAGAAGTAGGCCGAGCTGGGGTATCAATGACAATAAAATCAAATTTTTCTTTTGCCATTAATCGGTTGGCAGTATTTTCCGTTGCCACTTTGAAAGGCAAAGAGCCTCGTGACCCCCAAACAGATGCTGAACGATTTGGATCGTAGTCTATGAGCAAAACCTTGTATCCTGACTGAGCAAATAAGCAGGATAGACAGACTGCTGAAGTAGTCTTGCCTACTCCCCCTTTAAAAGCAGTCAATGTTATGAATTTAGTAGTCAAATTTCTATTCCCGTTAGTTATTTATCTAAATATTTACTTAATATTGCTTTGACCCAAAACGTTTTGGGTCAAAGCAATATTTAACATCTGTTGTATAGCAAATTAGTGGTTAGAATACAAAAGTTCTTCAATTTGGCTTTATTCACGTAAATAAAGGGATCAATGAAATCTAGCCAACGCCCATTTAAACCACCGAAACCACAAGAGCCGAAGTCTAGCGCCCCACCTTTAAAGTCTGACTTGACTCCAGTTAATAATGAAGAACTTAATTTTCGGCAAGAGGCTGACCATGACCTCATAAGCAATGAACCCCCAGAGCCGCCAAAAGTTGAGTCGCAGGTGACTGGCAAGCGCAACAAGAAAAAAATAGATTCACCACCAGTAACCAAACCTCATATACCCTTTCAAGACCGTCCCGAAGAACCAGAATTACCGCCATCACCCTGTCAGCACATGCAATTCCTGGATTGTAACTTGGAGATAGGACGTGTGATATTCGAGTGCTATCACTGCAAGCAGGGGATAATCAGCGAGTACACCGGAGATCCCGTAATGGGCGAGTGCAAAGGACGACCAAAGAGTGATTTTTACAAAGGTAAAATGCCCCAACTGTGAGCAAACAGCGATTAGGCTGCAAGCAAGGGAAGTGCTTTCGACAACAGCGATTCCTTCTCCTTGGCAGCAATGATGGCACACTTCCTCTTGAAGAGTGATTGGTGAAAGATATTCACGATTGATAATGCAAAAGTTGAAAATTGTACCCTTAATAACTGCACTAACGGCACTGATACTAACTAGTTGCAGCACTATTACTGCTGAACAGTATGAAGCTACAGCACTCACCAGTTACTCCTGGCAAGTCAAGTATGCGAATAACCTAACAAGTCAACCACAGCCACGCATTGAAATCTTTGCGAATACTTCAGTGTTGAATCGGAATGGATTGAAACCGCCAGGAGCAGTTGTTGGCCCAGATGACCGAGGCTTATGGTGGCCTACTTTACCGCCACGACCAGGTGTTGATGAAGTTGAACAACGTAAAAAATCTCAAGAAGAGGCAGGCAAACCTGAATTGATCAAAGATGTTCAGTACAAACTGACCTACGGAGTGGGTAATTTACAGAAGACACTACCTACTAATTATGATGTTTATCGGCAAGTAGTAAAAGCTTACCCCCAAAGAACCCCTTTGGAATTGACTTTGGGTGTGAATGATAATTCAGTTGAGAAAGCTGAACCTGTCCGCAAGTAGTGACCCACTCGTTACGTATTCAGCAAGAAGGGTGCGGGGGGTAGTGTGTAGGAGCAATACTATTCGCTTTGTGCATTTTGAACATCAGAATTTAGTTTGGGGAAAAGGTTTTTGGGGTTGGGTTAAAGGTTTTTTCTTTCCCTTTTCCCCTTACCCGAAAAGTATTGGGTGTAGGAGATACGGCATTGGTCGGGGCTTGAAACCCAGACCAATGAATCGTGAGTGAAAAACGGGGCTTGTAACGAAGAGGGTTGTTGGGGCTTTCTCTCTGACTCCACCCGACACCCTATACCCGGCCCCAACGGGGCTTGGTCAGTAAGAAGTTAGAGATCAAGACTGAATTGCTTTTCAACAAAAAATTGATAGTAAAGTATAAATCAAAGAGTCAACAACGATCTAATTTAATTTCTGCTGCGTTGATAAAAAAGATTTTAAAAATTCTTCTTGGGGGTTACATGGGGGCTATATATACCCCAATGATAGCTCAAGACTTTGGGGACATTTTAACCCCTATATAGGGTGCATATAGGTGCTAAATGGGGTATATTTTGCTGATTAATATTTTGTACCCCATTTAGCCCCCAAGGGGTTATGATAAGCTCTTGAGATTAGGAAAAAAAGAGGTAGTTATTTTATTCTTCTCTCCCCTGCTCCCCAAAATTACCTGAACAGATAATTTTCACAAATCAAAGTGTATTACCTTTGTCTTTATGTCCAACATTCACACGTTACAAAAAATTTTTCCTGCGGGTTTCGATAACGGTTACGGAAGCCTCAAACTTTTAGTCGAAGGCTTTGAAGTAGTTCGTGTCCCCAGCTATATAACTAATGCCGAGATGGAAGATGTTCCAGGGAGGGTAGTTTTTAACGGTAGTGCTTATACAGTTGGAGAGTCAGCTTACCGGACAGGGAATTATTTTGACCGCAACACAGACAATAATGAAAATAAAGTCAATAATGCGTTGTTGACTTTGTTGGGCGCATTGGCACATCTACCACACCGTAAGGCTTGGCATTTAAAATTAGTCGTTAGCTTACATGATGTTGCTCTAGCTGACGAATTGCAAAAAGTACTAAACGGAGAATATCAGCCAATACTTGCTGGCAAACAATCAGACGTGAAGATCGAAGTGCTGAAAGTTGTACTAGAAGGGATGGGTGCATTGTTTGGGCATCCACTACCAAAAAAATTAACCATTTTAGACTTTGGCAATGGAACAACCCTGTATTCTCGTTACAACCAAGGGAAACGAGAAGTTCACACTGCTTACCCCATCGGTGTAGAAGTTCTCATCGATGATATCTCCCAAAAAATGAAACATTTAAATGGCGGAAAAATCGGAGATCCTTCCATTATCCGATTTTGTCTGGAAATGGGGCATACCAGGTACAGCCGTGACATCGATATCAAAGATATATACAGCGCAAGTTTAAGAGATTGGTATGAAAAATACTTGAAGAAAGTGGTGAATCTGACGCTTGATGCTAAACACCAAGGGGATGAAATCTGGGCGATTGGTGGAGGTTGCCTGTTACCCGGATTTAAGAAGCTGTTGGAGAAAAACGGCTTCAAAATCCTGGACAATCCGGTAGAAGCCAATGTCTCTGGGCTTTTAGAGATGGCAAAAACCATCAGCAGTAAGAATCCAGCTACTACATCTTTTAAGTAAAGTTATAACAATGGCAGATAAAAAAGACTTAGCACCGGAAAAAGTTCGCCTCAAAGATAATTACCGAGAGCGCATATTTGCAGAATCGCAAAAACTAGATAAAAGTTACCTGGACACGCTTTACTTTATAGTTGATTGCTATTTTGTTTTCATCAAGGCTGGATTACCTGCACAACTTTTAGCTGACACACCCATTAATACTGGGTCAAACCAACTTACATCTTGGACTCAAACTTCATTTGCACAAGAGAAAGAAGAAGATTCTGAACCGGAAACCTTCAGCCTTGACTTTGATTTATAGCCGAATAGTACGCTTGATAACGGTAAATCCCTTATTTATAAGGTTTTTGGGTGTGGGGTGTAGTAATGCTCATGCCAGCGTTGCTCCCTGCAAAGAAGTTTATCAAACAGAATTCAGGAGTCAGGAGTCAGAATTCAGTTGGGTATTCTCTATGACTGGCGGATAGCGAGTCTACGTTCGGGTAGCGTCTCGTAGAGAGCGTCTTTATTCTGACTCCTGAATTCTGAATAGCTGAATTCTTTTTCAATTATGTTCGCACTCATATTTACTTTTCTTGATTTTTTTCCTACACCCTACCCCCAACAAGATAGTCAGCAAGCAGGTTTCACATAAATCAAGCGTGCCATTCCATCAGTGAGAGCTAATTCATCAGCGACCACTTACGGTCGTCGTTCATATCAGCACAAAGTTATTCTTCCTCCTCCTTGTCATATTCATAATCTGCATACTTTCCCGTATTGTTCGTACCAGAAGCGTTCTTCCTTAATAGTCGCCTCTCGCTCTTTGCGATCGCCAGGGCGGTTATATAATATCATGTCCGGCTAATTAATTATAATTTGCTTGCTCTATGCAGAAAGCCCAAAAACCCCTCCCCTCTGCACCTCTGCACCTCTGCCCCCCTGCGGTCTTAATGATAAGTCTTTAACCGGACATGATATAACATCTCGCTCTGCAATACCTTAGCCAATTTACGAGGTTTCAATGCCTGTGGAAATGGGATGAATACGTCTCAAGGAAGTGAGCTTGGCAAAAATTTGAGCTTTCTGATAACTCTCCAAACTTCCCCACTAAAGATAAAGGCGTTAAGGTGCTAACTTAAGCTCCAAGTTAATAAATGTTGAGCAAAGGGCAGATTCAGGGCATTTTTCCCTTCTGCCTTCTATATTTTTTCGGTGTAATTGCGGTTCTCCATCATCTGAGTTGCGTGAAAAGCTGGGAGCAATCACACAAATATTTTCTCAGGCGTGCAACTATTAATAGGTTGATTAATCGATGTCTTCATCTGAAAAACCATCTTCAGGATACTCCTTCCGTACAGGCACTGTTGCAGAGCTACAAGCGCACAACTCTAAATACTCTGGTTGGATATTTCTTTTGACATCTATCTTAGGGATAATTCTTTGTATCCGAACATTTTTAGACATATTTGTCAAGAGATTAGAGATAAATTATAAAGCATATTTATTTGAGTATGGAAAACCGCCAAATCACTTCTTTGATTGGCAGATTATTTCTTCAGCAGTCAGCCCAAGTGATTTTTTTGTATTTTTGTATATGGGTAGTGCAGTTGCATTTGGATTTGGTATATACATACTTTCTGCATATTTAATGTCACGCCATTATATCAATGATAAAGTTTGGTTTGTTGAATATCAAAAGCAAATTGTTGGCTGGGCATTCTTTGTAGCAAGAAAAAAATATAATATCCTGTCTAACATTTATATTGTTCCTAAACATCGCTACCAAGGTGTTGGTTCACTGTTACTCTGGAATTGCCTAGAAAATGTTAGTTTACCTGTATATCTAGTTTATCTTCCTCATCTCAAATTATTTTATGAACGATTTGGGTTTGTCGCTCTTCCCAAGAAAGATAAGCCCAAAGAATTGCAGCTTTATCAACTACCTGCAATGGTATTATTGCAACCACCAATTCCCATCGGCGACCATCAATCAACAAGTTTACCTTTACCACCTGGGATTTCTATTCGCCCTTTCCAAGATGTTAAAGAGCAATGGCAAATTTACAAAACCTTTTGGTATCGGCAAAGATTTAGAAAATCTCTACTTTATATTTTGACTGTACTTGCTTTGATGGCAAGCGGCAGTTTTGTGGTGATTAGTCTAACTTTAAGCTTTATCAAAGCCCTTTTGGGTTTAACCTGGATAGCGGAATTTGATTATTCTTTACTGGATCTACCAGTTTCGGGAATTGCGATCGCTTTGTGGTTCATCTCCCTATACTTTATTTTGAATTGCTTTATTTTTAGATGGCAAGAGTTAATAATTGAAAAAGATAAACGCCCAATAGGTTACGTTCACTTTGGTAAGAATACGAACTGTGCGATATTATTTAACTTACATATTGAGCCACAATATAAACCACAAGAAATGACGAGGTTGTTATTAGCTCGGATTCAGCCGCAAATCACCCTACCCCTGTACTGTCTAGGTTGGCGTAAAGATAAACAGTTTTATAATGGGCTAGGTTTTATTTCAGCTAATCGTCAAGAACTACCATTAGAATTTAAAATTCTTCAGTTGAGCGAGCAAGTATATTTAAAGCTGACATCTCAGGCGGCGACAAACATATCTAATCAGTTACCGGAAGCTATCGCAGCTATTAGCGCACATCAAACTATACACCCAGCAAATCCACTAGTTAAAAAGTCACGCGAGCGCAAGTGGTTTTTGATTGTCGATGTGGTAATTTTTCTGTTGATGTATATGCTGACACCACTTTGGCAAATACCACAAATTTACGCTGACTCACAGCAACAAGCTCCAAAAAAGGATATCTCGACTCATACATCAGCTATCCCAGACTGGAAAATACCAGAACATATTGGAGTTTTAGCGATCGCACCAGATAACCAAACACTCATCAGCGGGAATTGGGAGAACAAAATTCAAGTTTGGGATATTAACAGCAAGAGTCTGCAACAAACCTTGAGCGTCTTTTCTGGCAAAATTCAATCTATCGCTGTAAGTCCAGATAATCAAACTTTAGTCGTAGGTACGTCTACAGGCGTAATTCAAAAATGGAATTATAAAAGTATCACATTAGATAAAACCTTTTCTCCCGGACATTTAGGAGAAGTCCAAGCCTTAAATATCAGTGCTGATGCTCAAACTTTGGTTACTGGGAGTATGAACGATCCGGTTGTAAAAGTTTGGAATTTATCTCAGGGTAAACTTCAGCAGCAAGTCAATACTCGTGGTTATGTTTTGTCTTTAGCAGTCAGCAAAGATAATCAAAATTTATATATTGGTAGCCTGGGTGGAGTCAAGATTTGGGATTTACGTCAACAAAAGTTTATCCAAAGCTGGGCGGCTCATTCTCTTGGAGTTGAGGTCATCGCCCTCAGCGCTGATGGTAAATTAATAGTCACTGGCGGAATGGATCGTCAAGAACTCAGTACAATTTGGATGGTTAAAGTTTGGGATGCTCAAAGCTTAAAACTCTTAAAAACATTGCCGGGCTATTCTAGTTCATTAAATTCATTAACTATTACTCCTGATAGTCAAACAATCATTTTTAACGATTGTTGTTCCACAAACTTGTGGAATTGGATGAATGACAAATATATTTCTGATGTTGATGGACTTAAACATGATGCTGTGCTAAGTCCAGATGGTGCAAATCTTATCGGTGCAGCGTCTGATCGTCAAACCATCACAATTAAAAATTTAAACAGTCTGTTGCCATCCAATTCTAATCAATGAAAGAAAAACTCGGATCATGCTTGATATCTTATCATTGTGGAAGATGCTTGGGTCGAGTCACGAATGGCACGCTTGTTAATCGCAAAGCCCTGATATAACAAGATTTTGCGTGTGGGGAGTGGGGGAAGTGTGGGGAGAAAGAGGAGAAAGAGGAGAAAGAGGAGAAAGAGGAGAAATTGAATAACTGCATATCAACAAATGATGCATTGCCTCCCCATCCTCCCACACCTCCCACACCGTGCCAGCAAAGAGGTTTCAAGTTTCAACTTTTCTTAGTGCCATTCGGTCGAGTCACGATGAGGGGAATTGCCCGTTGGACAGGAGAACGCAGTAGCTATCGGACAATGGGGAGATTTTTCTTTATTTTTCTTACTTGGGCATTATTCAACTCCAGTAATAACAAAGTTGGACATTTTTTGTTATTCTCGGTAGGATTATTGCTATGAGCCTATCAAGAGGTAGCAGATGAACGTTTCTCTGACCTAAATCTACCTTTGTAAGTCTATTTGTTGTGTTTGAGATTTAGCTAATATTTTATCAATTTGAGTATTAGCATTCTCAAAAGTTTGCAATATCTGTGGAGTTACTTTATTAGTCTGCACTCTCCCTGATTGCAAGTTTAAAATTATAGCAACGGACAAGGCGATTAGGACGCTGTGCGAAGCACATCTTCCATAGCA
>NZ_JAVRBM010000014.1:0-145888 GCF_034531255.1 Nostoc sp. ChiQUE01b
GCACTCAGCACTCAGCACTCAGCACTCAGCACTCAGCACTCAGCACTTTGCTATAGTAACTTAGGACTTACGCAAAACATAACGAAAGTAGGTTTAAAAACGTTTTAAATCTTGTAAAACTGCGGTGGCTGATTGATAGCGATCGCTAAAATGATAGCAAACCATTTTATCTAAAATTGCCGCTAATTCTTCGCTCACTTGCACCGTTTGTCGCCACATCACATTCCCCGTTTCTGGATCTGGGTGCAGTTCTTGCGGTGGTATCCCAGTTATGGCTTGAATAGCAATCATTCCTAAAGCATAAATATCACTGCATAAGCGGGGATGACCTGCAAATTGTTCTGGAGGTGCATAACCCCGCGTCCCGATGGCTACTGTCGCTAATTCTGTTTGCTCACTACTCGGCGGTTGCATCAATTTCACAGCACCAAAGTCAATCAATACCAGCCGATTATTTTGAACGCATCTAATAATATTAGTCGGTTTGAGATCGCGATGAATCACTCGATGTTGATGAACAAATTCTAGAATTTCTAAAACTTGTTTAAGCATCTCCATTACAAATGATTCGTTTTGCACATTTTGTACAGGTGGTAATTCTTCGCTGAGGGTATGTCCCTCAATATATTGTTGAATTAAATAAAATTCGTGGTTATCTTCAAAATAAGCAAGTAGTTCAGGAATTTGATGATGTTTACCCAAAGTTTCTAAAATTTCAGCTTCACTATGAAACAACCTGCGAGCGACTTGCAAAAATCGTGTATCTTGACGGGCTGGCATTAACTTTTTAACTACACAAGTAGGATTACCCGGTCGTTGAGTATCCTGTGCTAAATAAGTCCGACCAAATCCACCTGCACCGAGAGTTTGAGAGATTTTGTAGCGTCCACTCAAAAGCAAATCACCTGATTTTATTTCTGGTGAATCAATTGGGGGAAGAAAGTCAACAGAGGAATCAGGAAGTGCTGTTTTATCTTCTAAGAGTACATTTAATTGGGCGATCGCTTCTTGTTGTTTTTCAACTTGCAAAACAATCACCTGAGTTTGTCGTTGATTTTGGTAGCTAGTATAAGTAATCACACAGATACTACTAATCACCAAAGCAAGAGCAGAGGGAATTAATGGTATCCATCCAGCTTGCAAAAACAAAGCAATGCAGATTACTACTAAGCCAAATAGAGTTATCGTTCCCACTACTAGCAAAAGCAGTGGATTTTGCCACCGCCATGCTAAAACACCACCTAATAGCGACCAGCCCCATACCCAAATAAGTTCCGCCCAGTCTGGCCAATACCAAATCAAGGGTCGCTCATCCAACACTGTACTGATCAGTTGACTTGCTATCTGTGCATGAATAAATAGAGCAGGCATTCTGGCTGGTTGATCTGGCAAAGCGCTGTAGGGCGTATAAAAGCCACCTGGAGGAATGTTAGCTGCTGTAGTGCCAATAATTACTAGACGGTCTTTAAATAAATTGGGGTTGACTCGACCATTAAGAACATCTGTAAGGGTTACTTGGTCGGCGAGGCTATTGGGATGACGGTAATTTAATAATATTTGATAGCCCTGTGTATCCAAATGTTGGTAGCCACCAGAATTAGGTTGTAAAGGCAAAATCTTGTTTTTACCTAACAGAAAATCTCCTTTTTTAGTAAAATCATATTCAATACCTTGTTTTTCCAGATAACGAATTGCAATTAATGCACCAAATGTAAATGATGTTGTACATTTCTTGTCTGTAGAGTTAGCAAATAACAAACTGCGGCGGAGAATTTGATCGTTTTCATTGTCAGTAACTACATCGCTAAATCCAACATTATCTATAGGAACATTCGGCGGCGGGGGAATTTCATCTCTACCCAAGCTGCTGAACAAACAGGTAGTGACAATGTTATCTTGATTTTGGAGATTAGCCGCCAAATTATTGTCTTCTGGTCGGAAAAGATATAAACCAACAATTCGCGGTTGATAAGACTCTATTTTCTTTAATAGCTGATTGATTGTCCGATCTGATATGGGCCATTTCTCTCGTTTGAGATCCTCATCAGTAATTTTTACTAGCAAAATCCGCCGATCGGGTGCTTGTGCGGGACGCGATCGCAACATTTGGTCATAAACTCTTAACTCCCAAGGCTGTAACCATTTGATTTCCCGAACTCCCCAGATAAAGACGGTAACTCCTACACTGGTAACAAAAATAATTTGCAGCCAGCTTTTGCTCTTAGAAGTTTCACGGGAATCCTGAACTTTGACAAAAGGTACACGGAGTTTTTCTAATAGTCCACTAATCACGGCGTTGGGGCGGTAGCCTGAATTGGGTAGATGTTGCAGGCGCAGAAGTTAATTTTCGGAATCTAGGTTAAAAGCTAGTTAACCTGAAGCTCCTATTAATGTAGCAATTTACTTACTATTTAAAGACTTTGACGTATTCCTACTTTTAACAAAGTGTAGGGGTTTAAGTCCCCGGCTTCTATCAAGCCGCAAGTGTTGGGCTGCTTGTCTTTATCCCCGTTACAACACGTAATTGCGAATTGCTCTCTTCGCAGCGTTAGCGACGCAGGAGCGTCATTGCGAATTGCGAATTGGTTTAACGCCCAGCCTCAACCATAGAATCAGACAAGCACTAATCATCTGTTTGAGATGTTTGAACGTCTTCAACAGGACTGGTAATTGGGAAATAAATCGGATTAGTAGATGGAGTTAGTGAATCTAACTGAGGTTGTTCAAGCGATGCTTCCATGCTGGAATCAGCAAAATAGGAACCAACAATTTTATCATAGTTAGAAGCAACAGCTAAAAAAGCGCCACCCAAAATATAGATAGGTAATGGCAGATTAAATTCTTGCAACCAGTCAAACAGTTCCGCTAAGGCAAACAGCACCAAAAAGCAGGCAAGCCAAACCTTCATATTCTTATCCCCTGAATTGAAACAATTCTATTACTAGCTTAAATAGCTTGCATGATAGTTGATGTAATACTTGACAACTCCCCGTCGTAGAACGACGGGGATTCTTCCTTCATCCAACATTGCCTCTAAAAGCAGTGCCTTTAGATGGTCTTACACGTTGTCCAGAAGCGGTAGCGAGATGCCCTCCCGCCAAAAGTCGTAAACCTTCATCTCTGATATTGATAGCGGCGTTGATATCTCTGTCATGTGTCATTTGACATTTAGGGCATTGCCAACTACGAATCTCTAAACTGAGATTATCTACTTGGCACAAGCAGTTACTACAAGTCTTTGAGCTTGGGAAAAATCTATCAACTTCAATGTAGATTTTCCCCTCCCATTGTGCCTTGTATTTCAACATGGTGCAGAACTGTCCCCATCCAGCGTCACTAATTGTTTGGCTAGCTTGGAGTTTCTTACCATGTTTTTAACTGCCAGATTTTCTACAGCTATGACTTGGTTTTCGTCAACTAATTTACGACTTAGTTTGTGTAGAAAGTCTTCACGACATCTAGTAATTTTTGTGTGTACCTTAGCAACTTTAATTCGTGCTTTATTTCGATTTTTAGATCCATAAAGTTTACGGCTAAGTTGCTTCTGCTTCTCGATCAATTTGATTTCATATTTACGGTAATATTTGGGGTTGCCATACTTAGTCCCATCAGATGTAATTGCATAGTGATTTATCCCCATATCTACCCCAATAGCCTTGCCTTGTGATGATGAAACAGGTTTATCTTTACCGTCATCATATAGGCAGGCAGCGTAATATTCACCTGATGGAATTAGCGATACCGTGACGGATTTAAGCCTATCCTCTGGCATCCGAGATACCTTGCAGTAAACTTTGCCTACCTTTGGTAGCGTCAGATAGTCGCCATCTAGTTTTACCCCTTGCGGGAAACGAATAGATTGCTTTTGTCCCTTTTTCTTGAAGTTTGGGTATTTAGCCCGTTTCTCAAAAAAGTTCAAAAAAGCACTGGACAGGTCTAATGCTACTTGCTGCAAACATTGAGAAGGAGGTTCCGTTAACCACTCATGTTCTTTTTTCAAAGCAGGCAACAAATTAATGATGTCGTTACGACTTAATCCTTTACCTGTTGAAGAGTAAGTTTCACTAGTTAAGTTAAGCGCAAAGTTGTAAAACCACCGTACACAACCAAACGACTTAGCAAGTAATACTACTTGCGATTTTGTCGGATAGATTCTGTATTTGTAGGCTTTTAACATTGTGTTTACCAAACTAAAATTACTAATGGTAAGCTAAAACAAAACAAATGTAAAGTTCCCCTAGAAGGGGGAGGTTTTAGACCCAAATTTTCGATAATCATCAACTTACAACCTCTATAACCTTAGATGGGTGCAGTTAGAGCTATAGCATCTGCTACTATATTGCATTAGAAAAATCAAAATATATTTAAATTGAGCTTATGCCAGCAATCGAACAGTCGAGGATTGACAGTTGGTTCGTGAGACTCGGCAGCACTTTAAATTTACACAGGTAAAACTGGCAACGATATTAGGGGTTCCCCTCCACACTAGAAATTGATGGAAAATGAGTGAGAATCTGAAAGCTCAAGAGGTTACTGATTTGCAGCAATATTTGAGCAAACAGCAAGTTGCACTGCGCGATAGTGAAGCACGCTACCGTTCACTGGCAGAAGCAAGCGCATCCATTGTCTGGAGGGCAGGACCTTGGGGCAACGTTGTTGATGATATTCCAACTTGGCAGGCGTTCACAGGGCAAAGTCTCGAACAATACAAAGGATGGGGTTGGGTTGAGGCATTGCACCCAGAAGATCATGCCTCGATGGTGGAAATTTGGAAACAGGCATTTCCTACACGCAGCGTTGCAGTTGCCGAGTATCGTCTTCTACGGTATGACGGCGAATACCGTTATATGAATATACGCGGTGTGCCCATACTCGACGAAACAGGCGAAATCCGCGAATGGGTGGGAATGTGCGTCGATATTACCGAACGCAAACAGGCTGATGCCAAACTGCGCGAGAGTGAGGCGCGTTTTCGGCTGCTGGCTGAGAATTCAACTGACATTATTTCCCGCCATACAGTCGATGGAATTATTCTGTACATTTCACCAGCTTGCTACACAGTGCTGGGATATCAACCAGAGGAACTAGTCGGTCATTCCAGCCATGAGTTAGTTCATCCAGACGATTTGGTAGAGATTGCCAGGAATTACCCAGTCAATGGCGATTTACCAGATATTTATACCATTACTCACCGTGCGCGTCACCAAGACGGACATTATATCTGGTTGGAAGCAACTATTCGAGCGATTCGCGATCGCCAAACTCAAGAAATTTTAGAGATGCAAGTGTCTTCGCGAAATATTACTAAGCGGAAACAGGTGGAAGAGGAGCAGCGTTTTCTGGCTGAGGCTAGTAGGATTTTGGCTGCATCATTAGACTACGAGACAACCTTAGCAAGTTTAGTGCGTTTAGCAGTGCCAGAAATCGCTGATTGGTGCTTAATTGATATTATTTGTGACAATCAATTACTCCGTGGGGTTGCAGCAGCCCATGCCAATCCAGAGAAACAAGAATTGGTAGAACAGTTACAAAATTATCCGCCTGATTTGGCCGAAACAGCAGGTGTTGCGAAGGTAATACAGACAGGCAAATCACAAATTATTCATTTGATTTCTGATGAACAGATCCAAGGGGCAACCCACAACGCCAGTCACTTGAAAATATTGCAAGAATTAAATCCGACATCTGGTATGAGTGTACCGCTAATTCTTCGGGGACGAGTGCTGGGAGTTATGACTTTGGTATCTTCTTCAAATCGTCGCTACGACACCAAAAGCCTGATGTTAGCTGAAGAGTTGGCTAGAAGGGCAGCGATCGCAGTTGATAATGCCCGACTTTACAGAGAAGCACAGCAATCTCAACAGGCGGCTTTACGCGCAACATCTCGCATTACCCGTCTGCAAGCGATTACCGCTGCCCTTTCCGAATCTTTAACTCCAACACAAGTTGCTGAAGTAATTGTAGAGCAAAGTATGGCAGCTTTGGGAGCTAGTTCTGTTTTTGTCGCACTGCTGACACAAAGCGGCACTGAATTAGAAATTATCCGAACTGTTGGTGAACAACAAGAAATAGTCGATTCCTGGCGTCGATTCTCGATTAATGCATCTGCACCACTGGCAGAAGCAGTAAGAAATAAGCAACCTATTTGGCAAGAGCCAACCGAAACAAGGGTGGCTGGTTACTCAAATCTGGCTCAGGAAAACGCTCAGTCCAACTACAGCGCTTGGATTTCGATTCCATTGATCGTTGAGGGACGAGCTATCGGGGGAATGTCTCTAGCTTTTACCGAAATTCAAAAGTTTAATCAAGACGATCAAGCCTTTATGCTGGCACTAGCACAGCAGTGCGCCCAAGCGATGGAACGTGCCCGCCTATACGAAGCAGAGCAAAGCGCCCGGAAAGCAGCAGAAAACGCCAACCGAATTAAAGACGAGTTTCTGGCAGTACTTTCTCATGAATTGCGATCGCCACTCAACCCAATTTTAGGTTGGTCGAAGCTACTCCAAACCAAAAAACTCGATCAAAAGACAATTCCTCAAGCGCTGAAGACTATTGAGCGAAATGCGAAGTTACAAGCTCAACTAATTGAAGACTTACTGGATATCTCCCGGATTTTACAAGGTAAAATCAGCTTGAATATCTACCCAGTCGATCTGGCATCTGTGATTTCGGCAGCAATGGAGACAGTGCGGCTATCGGCAGAAGCTAAATCAATTGAGATGCATATTAGCCTGGAACCAAATTTGGGACAAGTTTTAGGAGACTCCAACCGATTGCAGCAAATCGTTTGGAATCTGCTCTCAAATGCGGTTAAGTTTACACCAGAAGGCGGACGGGTTGACATTCGACTATCATCATCTTCTAAATCAAATTCCAACTCAGCACTGATTCAAGTCAGCGATACAGGTAAAGGTATCGACCCTAATTTTCTGCCTTACGTGTTTGAATATTTTCGCCAAGAGAACAGCAGCACCACCAGAAAATTTGGTGGATTGGGGTTAGGATTAGCGATAGTCCGTCACTTAGTCGAACTGCATGGCGGGACAGTCCAGGTAGAAAGCGAGGGCGAAGATCAAGGGGCAACTTTTACTGTGAGATTACCGTTAATCCAAAATCAATTAGAGATTAAACAAGACAGTGGCAATTCTGAGCCATCCTCAAATTTGAATGATGTGAAAATTTTAGTAGTGGATGATGATACAGATACGCGAGAATTTATTGTCTTCTTACTAGAGCAATATGGGGCAAATGTGACAGCAGTAACATCAGCAAATGAAGCCCTAGCTACTTTAGCCCAATCCTTGCCAGATCTACTTTTAAGCGATATTGGGATGCCAGAAGTAGATGGATGTATGTTCATGCGACAGTTGAGAACACTGCCAGCAGAGCAAGGAGGAAAAATTCGAGCGATCGCACTTACCGCCTATGCTGGAGAAATGAACGCCCAACAGGTACTAAGAGCCGGATTTAACAAGCATATTGCCAAACCAGTAGAGCCAAGTGAGTTAGTAGATGCGATCGCCAACTTAATCGCTGAATAAACCTGCCTCTACCTGTTCACCGTTACTTGATACCTAAAATTTTAGTTAAAACTAATTGTCAGTTCAAAATCATATCTGTAAGAAGATTTGCGATCGCTTGTTCCTTCGTCGGTTTTGACTTAACCAGACAATAGGCTTAACAAGTTAGTTGAGCAACTTGTTAAGCCCCTTGTTGAAGTTAGGCAAACTTCCGCTACAGTGTAATATAGCGTTTCCTAAGCAACTGAGGTACACCGAGATATTTCCAAATATTTTTTAACAAGCTTAGTAGCTTTGAAAACGTACCTCACCAGGTCGGGAACCGCTATAGCTAGCCAAGTTAATAGCTGAATAAACCTGCCTCTACCTGTTTACCGTTACTTGATATTAGCAGGTATGATCGCTTTATATTCTAGATCAGAAAGAATCCCTTGTTTGATATCAATCTTACGCGAGATGACTTTTTCATCATAATAAAAATCAGCAACGCGCTGCTGTTCGGCAATGATCGCAGGTGTAATTTTTCTCAATTTATAAGTACGACGGCTTGCCACTTTTAGTGCAACTGCTGGAGTTAATTTCTGTTCATCAACTAAAATTTTGGCATAATCGCTTGGGTTTTTTTCAGCTTGTTCTCCTACCTTCTCTGCTTCCTCTAAAAACACTCGCACCAATTGCGGATTTTGGGTGACAAATGCACGCCTGCCAATATAAAATCCACCAAGAGTGTTAATTCCTGCTGCATTTCTCAGATTCCGAATCGGGGTAGTACTTTCCACAGCAGCTAAAAGGGGATCGCCACCCACCCAGGCGTCAGCCCTGCCTTGAATAAAGGCATCGCGGGCTTCAGTTGGAGTCAAAGCAACGATTTGGATATCGCTAATTTTTAACCCTACCTCTTTCAACGCTTTTGTTAGTAAATACTGTGCATTGGAACCTACTTGAAAAGTAATTTTCTTCCCTTTAAGATCGGCTACTTTCTTAATGGCAGAATTAGCTTTCACCACAATACCTTGGTTTGTACCATCGGTGGGTGTGCGTCCAGTAAGATAGACAACTTCAGGGATGAGACCTGGACGTGCGGCTTGGTCAAATATTGGAGGTGTTTCTCCGACATTACCGATATCCACCTTACCTTCATTTAGCGCTTTTATCAATTGCGGTCCTGCTGCGAATGGCCCAACCCAATTCACGGTTACACCCAATGCTCGGAAACGTGGCTCAACAGCTTTTTTAGACTTGACAATATCACCAGAACTTTGATAAGCCAAGTTAATTACTTTGGCAGGCACTGCTTGAGTGCTTTGCATAAGGCTACCAGCCAAGGGAGATAATAAAGTAAACAGTCCCAATGCAGAATATTGGACAATACGCTTTAAGACTGTACGGCGTTGTGGTTGAAATGACTTGTTCATTAGTTGTGATTTTCCTTGTAAGTTTTAGCTTTTACCTTGTCAGTCTTACTTTCTTTGGGCAAGTAAGATAATAGGAAGTTGCTATTTAAACCTCCTAAAACACCAATTTATGATGAAAATTTGAGATTATGCTAATTTAACAAATCTCCTTTTTCATTTAGTAAATTGGTATTCTAGTTTGTTTAAAAAAACAAACTTTATATCTGATTATTCTCTACTTTTCACTTATAAGTGTTGGTGGAGTAATAGCTACATATTCTTGAGGCGTGAGCAATGCTTCTTTAACATCAATCTTTTTGGGTAATATTTTTTCGTTATAAAATAAATCAGCAACACTTTGTTGAGCTTGCATTAGTTCTGGAGTAATTCCTCTTAAGCGATAATTAGCACGGCTAGAAATTACTTCCTGAATAGGTAAATCAATTTTGAGTACAGGTGCTATGAGTTTGGCTACTTCTTTACGATTTGCTTCTGCCCATTGACCATTTTTCTCAATTTCTTCTAGGATGATGCGAACTAATTCGGGATTTCCCTTAGCAAATTCTCGTGTTCCTACATAGTATCCCCCTGGAGTACCGATATTGGTTGCATCTCTCAGCACACGTGCCCCATGGAGTTTTTCTACCAAAGCTAAATGAGGATCGCCAGTTACCCAAACTGGAATAGTACCCTGAATAAATGCACCACGAGCTTCGACATTGGGCATACTCAAAACTTGAATATCACTATATTTTAAACCTACTTCTTTTAAGGCTTGGATGATAAAGTAGTGAGAAGCAGAACCTTTTTGAAAGACTACTTTTTGACCTTTGATATCAGCTAAAGTTTTAATTGGAGAATTTTTAGGAACTGCGATCGCACTACCTTTACCGGAATTAGGGCCAAGTCTTCTCCCAGCCAAATAGATGATTTTTGCACCCGCAGCTTGGGCAAAGATCGGAGGCGTTTCTCCAACTGAGCCAATATCAATTTTGCCCACATTCATCGCTTCCATGAGTTGTGGCCCTTGAGCAAATTGTGACCACTCTACTTTCAAGCCCAAAGGCTCCAAACGTTTTTCTAAAACTCCTCTGACTCTAACTAAATCACCAGAGCTTTGATACCCTATTCGCAGTAACTTTGTTTTCAAAGTTATAGTTTTAGCCCCTGCTGGTTCTGCTTTCGGTTCAGTTCCTGTATTTGTGTTAAATACAGTTGACGTACAACTGATTAAAGTAGTAGATAAAGCTAGAAAACCAGGTATTGTAAACAAGGCAAATTTACTGATAACTGTTGTCTGGGATTTTACGAAACTTTTAAACATTTTTGCACCTCAATTTTTGATGGAAGACTAGTATAAAACCATCATTGAATAAATGAGAATATCCAATTTTATAAAGTTGATTACAACTATTTACTTATTAGATTTAATTGAATCAGGTGTGAATGCTGCATACTCTCCTGGAGTAAGTACTCCATCTTTGACATTAACTTTTTTTGGTAGAAGTCCTTGTGCATACCACAAATCAGCTATTTGTTGTTGTTTTTTAACAACTTCATCAGTGATTGGTAGTAGACCATATACTGCTTTACTATGAATTGTTTTAAGAGTAGGTACATCAATACCAACGTTACTCGTCTCAAGTTCTGCTAACTTATCAATATTTTTCTGTGACCAATCTTCAGCTTTGGTAAACTCCTCTAGAAAAACTTTGATAATCTCAGGATGCTCTTTGGCAAATTTACGTGAGGTAGTATAAAAGCTACCAATATCCTGAAGTCCTTGTCCATCTATTAATACACGACCAAGATTTTTTTGGACATTTCTAGTAATGTAAGGTTCCCAAATTACCCAAACATCAATTCCGCCCTGGCTAAAAGCCACATTTGCATCTGGAGGTGGGAGAAAAAGAGATTTTACATCACTTAATTTTAGTCCCTCTTTTTGCAACGCTTTTAGCAAAACATAGTGGGCAATAGAGGCTTTTTGAAAGGAGATTTTTTTGCCCTTAAAGTCAGCAACACTTTTAATCAGAGAGTTTTTTGGTACTAAAAAAGAAACTCCTCTACCATTAAATCGGGTCGTTGCAATATACACAAGAGGTGTACCTGCTGCTTGAGCAAATATAGGTGGTGACTCAGCTGTAGCTGCAATGTCAAGGGAACCAGCATTTAAGGCTTCTAAAGCTTGTGGGCCAGCAGCAAATTCTAGCCACTTTACAGTAAAATTCTTTGCTGCCAAACTTTTTTCTAGAGTTCCTTGTTTTCTCATCACTGCAAGAGAACCAAGCTTAGAAGAAACAACTCGTAGCTCTTGTTTTTGTGGAGTATTAGAAACTGTTTGACTTTGAGATTGTGTACTAATTTGGGATAGTTCGTTTTGAGTAGTTTTAGTTTCTTGGCTACAGCCAATCATGCTCAATGGTATGGTAAGAGTGCAAGCAGCGATTGATAAAGATATATGTTTAGACTCAATTTTATATTTGGCTTCTATGGGTTTAGTATTTAGGCTATACTCACATACCGTCTTAGTATTTTTGATTTTTGATTGTAGTAGCTGTTTATTGCTAAACAAATTTAGCCTTTGCCAACATTTCAAAAGCATCATAATATTTATTTTTAATTAAACTTAATAATTTTTGTTGTAGCGTTTTTAATGAGTGCTAACAACTATCAATTTCAGTCTATAGTGTATCAAGTTTGGTCTGAGAATAAAGTATTAATAAACACTTGTTTTGAAACAAAAAATATTTTTTTACTATTTTTGATTTACAAGCATAGAGTACGATCTTCAGACAAGTTTTATTGATCAATAGTTCAGAATAACTCTTGACTATTGACCAATAAAATGTATATTTAAACGCCCATTAGCTTAATCTTCTGAGTTATAAATCCTAAAAGGGACGACTACCTGCAAGGCTAACCCGCTTTAATACTCGTCGCTCATTCGGATTGAATGCTTGGCGGTAATGTAAGGTAGCTTGATTATCCCAGTAGACAATATCGCCTACAGACCATTTGTGTTGGTAGTAAAACTTGGGTTGATTTAGATGTTGCCTCAACTGTTCAATCAGTTTAGATCCTTCTTCCGGCTCTAATCCGACAATTTCCACTTCTGTAGCAGCATCTAAGTAAAGATGCTTTTTACCACTCTCTGGATGGGTTCTAACTAAAGGATGGGGAAAAACAGGACTGATTAAAGGAATATTCTTATCCAAACGATATAAAGGGCGCGGTGCATTCCGGTCTTGTAAGAATGGGTTGTAGGTAATTAGCTGTAAATCTGCAATCCGTTCTTTGGTGGTTTCATCTAATGCTTGATATGCCAAATTGGTATTTAACCAATAAGTATCTCCACCTTGAGAAGGTATTTCCAAAGCATAAAGAAGTGAACCGCTAGATGGGGTAGGAGTCCATTTGTGGTCAGAATGGAAAGTGAGTTCTCCAGTACCGGTATAGCCGCCATCAACGTTAGAAATCGGAATCACCACTGGGGTTTCTCCCGGTTTAGAAGCTAAGACTGGAGTTTCATCAGATGGTACAAACAGTGCGCCAAAGTATAGAGAAAAGTTCAAAAGTTCTTGCTCGGAGAGCTTTTGCTCTTTGAAGATCAAGATGTGGCGATCGCGCAGTGCTTGCTTAAGTTGTAATATAACTTCAGGTGCGATCGCTTGACTGGCATCAAAATCGGTAACTATAGCTCCCAAAGGGGCATCAATAGCACTAATTTTAACCTTTGTCAAAGTCGAGGTAGGCATAATATTCTCCTGTGCTTTAATTTTTTCTTCAGATAATTACTTATTCGCTAGAACGTCAGAGGGAGTAATTTTGGTGTACTCTTCAGGCGTTAAAAAGCCATCTCTAACATTTACCTTTTTGGGGATAAGTCCGAGGCTGTACCACTTATCTGCAACTTCCTGTTGCTTGTTAATCACTTTCTCAGTAATTGGTACTAGCCCATAATCATATTTCTTATGCATTATTTCTAGAGTGGGCGGATCTAGCTGAGTTACAGGAGCAAGCAGTTGTGCTACTTCTTTGGGATGATCTTTAGTCCAGATTTCTTTCTTTTCTAGCTCCTCTAAAAACACTTTGATTACATCAGGATGAGCCTGATAAAATTGGCGTGAGGTTGAGTAAAAGTTGCCCGTATCCCTCAACTTACCGCCATCTGCTAAAACACGAGCGATTTTATTTTGTACATTTCTAGTAGCAAATGGCTCCCAAATATACCAAGCATCCACTTTATTCTGACTGAATGCCGCATTTGCATCTGCCGGTGCTAAAAAAACTGATTGGACATCGCTCAGTTTAAACCCTGCATCTTCTAATGCTTTAACTAATAGGTAGTGACCAATGGAAGCTTTCTGAAAAGCAACTTTTTTACCCTTCAAATCGCTAACAGTTTTTACCGGAGAGTTTACAGGAACTAAAAGTGAAATAGATTTACCACTAGGCTGTGTAGTAGCTAGATAAACAAGAGGTGCTCCTGCTGCTTGGGAAAATACAGGAGGCGATTCGGCTGTCAATGCGATATCCAGTCCATTTGCATTCAGGGCTTCTAGCTGTTGTGGGCCAGCCGCAAATTCAGCCCACTGTACTTTAAAACCTAGAGGCTGTAATCGCTTTTCTAAGGAACCCTGTTTTTCTAAAACTGCTAAAGCGGTAAGTTGTTTTGAACGTACAATCCGCACTACTTGCTTCTCAGTTGACTTCTCTGTAGTGCTAGACGCAGCTACAGACTCAGGGGAAGCTGATGACTGCTGAGTGTTATTTTTGGCTTCACCACAACTCGATAAAACCGTCGATAGCATTAAGCAGTAGCCCAGAGCAAACAACAAGGAACGGCGTGTTGCTCTCTGGTTTTTCCTGAATTCAAACTTTCCTTTTAAAGCTGGCATGGGTTGTTATTTTATTCCTTGTATCGATGGTTGAAACGATTATGATTAATTGCGAATTAAATAATCCAAAGAACTCTTCCTTTTCCTTAAAACCTCTCAGAAAAAGAGAGGAGAGCTTGGTTATTCTTGAATTCTGACTTCTCTTTTAATAAATCAACTCTTAGGTTTCCATACTGCATCTTTGACTTGGAAAGTTTTAGGAATTAGCTTTTGACTGTAGAAAAGTTCAACTACCTGCTGTTGTTCAGCGACAAATTCATCAGTTATATCAAACACCCCTAAGATAGGTCGCCTTTCTAAGGCCCATTTCCAGACTCCTGGTTCTTGTCTAGTTTGCGCTGCCAACAAATTAGCAACTTCATTGGGGTTAGCTTTAGCCCATTCTTCTACTTTTCTTTGTTCTTCCAAAATTACCTTTACTAAGTTGGGGTGATTTTCAGCAAAATTGCGTGTAGCAATATAGTAGGCTCTTTGGGGAGCGACATCAGAACCTTTGGCTAGAACTCGTATTTCATTTGCTCGCTCTTTCCGAGCGTAAAAGGGATCGCTAGTAGGTAAAACATCAACCCTGGCACTTTCAAAAGCAACCTGACTTTCTGGAATAGTCAGGTAAGCAGGTTGAATATCATTGAGAGTTAATCCGGCACTTGCTATAGCTTTCAAAAGCAAATATTGCAGAGCAGTTCCTTTTTGGATCGCAACTTTCTTACCCTTGAGTTCCGCAAGAGTTTTGATTGGTGAATCTTTACGGACAATAACTGCTTGAGCACCTGCGTTGGAACCAGTTGCAGCAACATAGACAATGGGATTATCACCAGCTTGAGCAAAAATTGGTGGCAGATTTCCAACGTTGCCAATATCAACACTGTTTGCGGCCATTGCTTCCATCATTGGTGGCCCGCCCCGAAATTCTATCCACTTGATAGCAATACCATCAGCAGCAAAGCGCTTTTCCAAATAGCCCTGAGCTTTGAGTAGATTCAAACCTGGTGTACCACTCTGATGACCAATGTTGATAACCTCTAGTTTTTTTGAGCTTGCAGTAGTTGCCTCAACTTGGGGACTCTTGCTTTGAGTGCTTGAAGAGCTACAGCCTGTAACTAACAGAAAAGTCGTAAACGCCAGCAAAAAATAACGAGCTATATTCGCAGGCAACCATGACTTTCTGTAGCTTATGAACATGATTCAATGTAATTTGTTGAGGTAAGTGGATATTTTTAGTTTTTATTTTGTTAGACTGAATTTTATGAGTAATTCAGATTTAAAAAGTAGACCATTGGCCTTTCAATACGTGGTAAATCATGTGTCAATATTAGGGTTTTGTTGCTCATTCTAAACTGTATTGGATCGTAGATACTCTTACCACTTTCATAAAAAACATTTTTATCATGTCTATAGCGTCATGGAGAACATTTTTTTAATAAATAAAAATAATTTTTTGTAATATCTAAAATAGAAAAGAGAGTGGGTATTACCCACCCTATAACGACTCGAGGAACTGAAAATTTAAGAGTTGAGAGGGAAAATTTAGGAAGTGGAGTGAGAAGGACCCACTCCAGGGTTGTGCTAGTGGAAGATTGAAATTTGTGGCGTCTTGATTCTGACGCCTTGGCGGAGCGTCTTTGGCCTTTGCTCTTGAATTCTGACCTCTGAATTCTCCTTCAATCATGTTCAATTTTGCTAGTGCTTCCAAGCAACTAGGATTGTAGCTTTGAGTTCTTCTGTAAAATGTCCAGATGGCTCAACTGCTAATAACGCTTCTTTAAGATCCTTTTCAAATGCTGGAGCGTTATTGCCATAGAAAATTTTCAGAGAGAAAGCTGTAGTGTATAAATAGCCAAGATAGCTATCAACAGTCCAAGATTTTTCAAATGGCACTTCATAGGTTTCTTGACGAGCAAAAGCCGAATTCCCAATTACGACTTCATGGGGAGGATCGACTAGCTTACGAGTGCCTTGTCCTCGTAAGCCAGTTCGGCGTTCTTCACCTAACCATTTTTTCACTACTCCAACAGCAGCTTGTTTCCAAGGTAGATTACTTTGCCAAGGATTATCACCAGTTTGAAGCAGTGCTAATCCACCATCATCAGTAAGCAATTCATAAAGGCTCTCAAGCACTAGTTCGCGTTCCATCCAGTGGAAGGCTCTACCAATAGTGGCTAACTTAAATGTCCCTAAACTAGAGTCGATGAATTCGGCTCCTTGTTGTAACCAAGTGATATTATTTGCTCCGACTGCTGCTGCTTGCCGTTTAGCTTCTGCAATCATGTCGGGATCGGGATCAATCGCCACAACTTCTTCAAATCTGGTTCGCAGACCAATTGAAATTAATCCTGGGCCAGTACCTAAATCAAGGAGTCGTCCTTGACCATTGAGATGAAATATTTCGGCTAGTTTGTCGAATACAATCGGTGGGTATTTGGTTCTATATTGAGCGTAGCCCTCTGCGGCTCCCTCAAATAAACTTGGGTCGTAGGTAGGAAGTGTTTTTAGTTGAGTCATATCAATTTTGGATTTTAGATTGGTAAATGGGAGTGGGGAGTGGGGAGTAGGGAGCAGGGGGAGCAGGGGAGGCAGGGGGAGCAGGAGAGAATAATAATTCCTGACAAATGACCAATGACAAATGACAAATGACAAATGACAAATGACAAATGCCCTAAGAATATTGAGTGATAACGGGTAGTTGATCGTTAAGTACCCAATCGCCGATCGCTTTCAATTTGTAGTCCACAGGATCGTGCAGGGTAAAGGTTCGCAAATCTCGCCAGTAACGATCAAATCCATATTTGGTTGCAGTGGCACGGGTTCCCGTAACTTCAAAGATACGGTTGGTAATATCTATACCTACACGAGTAGCTAATGCTTTGGCTGCGGAAACTGCGATCGCTACTTCTCCCCTTTCTTGATGAGTGAGGTCTACATCCTTGTCCCATGCTGCTTGCACCTTCTCGGCTGCTTGGTCAGCTAGAGCGATCGCAGCTTGAATTTCCACCCAAAAGTCTCCGTAATGATGTAGGATATATGGGTCTTGAGTAGCACTATCTACTCCTGATGTAATCCACGGTTTAGTTGTAGTTTTTGTGTACTCACGAGCGGCAGAGAAGGCTGCTTTAGTAATTCCCAGATAAACGTTGGTTTTTGTTAGCTGGGCAATAATGCCAAGAAAAGTTGAGAAGGCACTATCAGGAGGATTGGGTGGCCCCAAAATCTCATCTTTTTCTACTAGGACATTGTTAAATGTATAACTAGTGCTATCAGTGCGACGTTGCCCAACATTGTCCCAATCTTGATTAGAAACTAACCCTTCCCTGTCTTTGGGAATTATGAATATGAAGGGCAATTCTACGCCATCTTCCAAAGCGGAGAATACCCGATAATCTGCAACAGAAATACCTGTACCAAAGCTTTTAATACCATTAACCCGAAAGTTCTCACCTTCGGGATTTATTTTCAGCCTAGTGTCTTTTGTATTGATAGCATTTGCCCAAAATAAGTTATTTTTAGCAGTTTCTCTATAATATTTTTCCTTTTGAGACGACGTGCCGGAAACATGACCCAAAGCTGTCAAATTGAGATGATTACCATATAACTGACCAATTGATCCATCTGCTTTTGATAGCTTTCTGACAATTTTTAAGGCATCAATCCAAGTTGCACCAATGCCACCATATTGCTTGGGTACAATCAGTGGTAATAAGCCACTTTCACGCAGTTTATTAATTTCCTCTTCGGGAACTCCAGCTTTAGCATCCCGTTCAACTGCGGATTGAGCAAGTTCCTTGGATAGAGAAGCTGCTAGGTCAATATAATCTTTTGGTTTTGTAATATCTAGCACCATAATCAAACCGTCCTAATAATTCGTAATTCGTAATTAAGGTAAACACAGAAAAATGCTTATGAATATAACCAGTTTTTCTGTGAAAGGGAAACAATATCTTGTTTCATAATTTGCTATTAGACACAAAATTTAGAAGAAATGCAGAGTGGGAAAAACCCACCCTACAAATGAACAGAGGAAATGGAACATGGAACGTTGTAATTGTCCTTTGCATTAGTCATTTGTCCTTTGCAAACGACCATTGTACAGACGCGATTAATCGCGTCTCTACTGACTAATGACTAATGACAAATATTCGTTTGCGGCTTTCTCGACACCTGTACCTTTGAAGAAGTCTTGATTGAGACTGGTGTACAACTCCAAAGGATGGATTGAAAGGAAGTAGCGGAGGTCTTCTTCGGTAATGATTTCGCGTTCTGCCATTGAGTAGGCATTGGCAGTAACGGCGGTGATATCAGGCACATCCCAGTGGCCAGAATCGGAACCTAAGAAGGCTTTAACGCGATCGCCAAAGGGATTAGCTGCACGATTAAATGCTTGGGATACACGGGTATCGTCTGATTCCGTACCGAAGTAGAAATGATTCAAGAAGCGATCGCGCACATCTTCTGGTTTCTCAATTCCTGCTAGTTCAAATTCGTCGAGTTCGCCTGGATTTTCTGGAGCCAATAGTTGATGGTGGAATCCTAAACCGTCACCAATTTTATCTAAGCGTCCATCTACTAGTTCGCCACCGTAACGAGTATACAACTCTACGAGTGCTTCTTTGTCAATAATGGCAGGATTATTATTTGACAACAAATGTTGTTTGTTGCGGGTTTCCCAATGCCAAATAATATCAGCATATAGGCTAGCACCCCAAGCTGAACCACCTTCTAAAAAGGCAAACTTTAATTGTGGGAAGCGGCGAGTAACTCCACCAAAGAACAGCGATTTGCATAATGCTTCGGCTGCAAAGGCAAAGTGATTTATGTGATTGTATTGGGCGTTGGTGACAGAACGCTGAGTTGTCCAACCTTGGCTAGAAGCATGAGTTGTGGGTACAACTTTTAGTTCTACGCACTTCGCCCAGAATGGATCGTAATCATACTGGCTATCTAAGCCAAAGTTATCAATCCAAACCACTTCGTTAGCCACTTCTTTACCATATTTCTCAAAGGCAGGAATTGGGCGACGGACGTAACCAGGAATTTGAATTGCTTTGAGTCCGAGAACATTCACTGCATATTCCAATTCTTCAATCCCTTCTTCGGGAGTGTGCAGTGGGATAGCGGCGATGGGTGTTAAGCGATCACTATAAGGGCGGAAAATATCAGCATGGTAAGTGTTAACTGCTCGACAAACAGCCCGCCGCATTTCTTCGTTGCCGATATTCGGGGCCATTGTTGCCAAATTGGGGTACACAACGGCAAAGTCTGTACCTGCTTCTTCTAAGCGCTCATGCAGCAACTTGGGCAAGCTAATGGTAGCCAAATTCAAAGTATTTTTGGTTGGACGACCCCACCAGTTAGGGCGATTGCTACGATAAGCAAAACGTTCTTCCCAACTTTGTTTGTACCATTTAAAGCGAGAAGCTCCTGGTAAATTTTCTTTGAAACGTTCGACAATTTCAGTTCCACCAACTTGCTCTAAATAATCCAAGACTGCCGGTTCAAATTCTTGGGTATGTACATCAGTGTCAATGATCGGATAACCAAGTTTTTCCCGAATTTGAGCAGACCTAGTTTTTTGTGGGCGGTCTAGAGCGATCGTCATGATATTTTACCCTCATCAATGTTTATAGGCATTGGCAAAGACGCGATAAATCGCCGTCTTTACAAGAATCAATCCTTTGTAGAGACGGCGATTTATCGCGTCTCTTAAACCGAACCGTATTGCCTAGTCCCTACTCCCTTTCCCAGCCAGAAATTCATCTGCGGTTTTCTCCACAGTCGTACCTTTGAAGAAATCACGATTCAGGCTGGTGTACAACTCCAAGGGATGAATTGACAGGAAGTACTGCAAATCTTCTTCGGTGATAATCTTGCGTTCTACCATTGAATAGGTATTGGCTGCGATCGCAGTAATATCAGGTACGTCCCAATGACCAGAATCAGAACCCAAGAATGCTTTAACCCGATCGCCATAAGGATTAGCTTTACGGTTAAAGGCTTGGGCTACACGGGTATCATCTGATTCTGTACCAAAGTAGAAGTGATTCAAAAAGCGATCGCGGATATCCTCTGGCTTCGTTACTCCTGCTACGGCGAATTCATCCAAATCACCTGGTTCTAGGGGAGATACTAAGTCAGCGTGGAAACCTAAACCACTCCCTAGTTGATCCAAGCGACCATGTACTAGTTCACCACCATAACGGGTATAGAGTTCTAGTAGTTCTTCATAATTAACATTGGCGGGATTGTTATTTTCCACCAAATGGTCTTTATTGCGAGTATCCCAGTGCCAAATCAAATCGGTGTACAAACTAGCACCCCAAGCTGAACCTCCTTCTAAGAAAGCAAACTTGAGTGTAGGGAAGCGGTGAGTTACACCACCAAAGAACAAAGATTTACATAGTGCTTCCCCAGCCGATGCAAAGTGACCAATATGGTTGTATTGGTAATTGCTAATCGAACGCCGATTGATCCAACCCATACCGGAAGAGTGGGTGGTGGGTACAACTTTCAGTTCTACGCACTTAGCCCAGAAGGGATCGTAATCATATTTACTATCCAAGCCAAAGGTATCAATCCAGATGGCTTCGTTGGCTACTTCTTCGCCATACTTCTCGAAAGCGGGAATCGGACGGCGGATATGTCCGGGGATTTGAATTGCTTTGAGTCCCAGAATCTTCACCGCATATTCCAATTCGGCGATCGCCTCTTCGGGCGTATGCATGGGAATAGCAGCTATGGGTGTTAAGCGATCGCTATAAGGACGGAAAATATCAGCGTGGTAAGTATTAGCCGCACGACAAACAGCCCGCCGCATCTCTTCATGACCGATGTGTGGTGCCATCGTTGCCAAGTTGGGATACACAACAGCAAAGTCTGTACCTGCTTCTTGTAAGCGTTCGTGCAACAACTTTGGCAAACTAACAGTAGCTAAATTTAAAGCATCGTTAGTGGGACGAGTCCAGAAAGGAGGGCGGGCGGTGCGGTAAGTGCGGCGTTCATCCCAAGATTGGTTAAACCATTTAGAGCGAGATGCACCGGGTAAGTGTTCTTGAAAACGCTGTGCGATCGCAGTTCCAGCAACTTGCTCTAAATAGTCCAAGAATGCTGGGGGAAATTCTTGGGTATGTACATCAGTATCGATAATCGGATAACCCAGTTTTTCCCGAATTTGAGCAGACTTAGTTTTCTGTGGACGGTCTAGTGCAATAGTCATGATAGTTTACCCTAATTATTAATTAATGTCTGGGCATTGGGCAGGAGTTAGAAAACTCAGTTCATCCACCTTTAATACTCATGAATAAGTCTTTGAATTCCGTTAATGAGTCTTTAATACTCGTGCCCAACAAACATTAAAACTCCACTTACCTCATGCCCAATGCCCAATGCCCCATGCCCTATTTTTCTTCAGCAACCCAGTTTGTTAATTTAAAGTCTGATTTTGCTAACCCCTGCGAGACTAAAAATTTCTTTGTACCCTCTAAAAGTTTCACTCCCTCGGCTGGTAATGGTTCTTCTGATACCTGTTTTAGTGGGAACGATACTTTGATAATATCGATGGGATATTTAGTAATTTGGGCATGATACTGATAATATTCTTCAGAATTAGCTTTTAAATCTTTGGCTGCTTCTGTGAGAATTGCATTAAATTTCTGAGGAAAATCAGGCTGTTTCGCCAAAAAACTTTCAGTTGCGACAACTAATGATGTCCCTGAAAGACCCTTATGATTCGCCGAAGAATCAATCACTGGAAACCCTTGTGATTTCAAATATGGCCCTAGATCGCTTGAAGTTGCATAAGCAGCTACATCACCACGTTCTAAAGCCGCTTTTGCCTCAGTAGTCATCAAGTGAACAACTTTTACATCCTTGGCAATTTTAGCTTCAGCTAACAGACCCAGCAGGTATCGATGCATATAAGAACCTTTTTGAGTAGCTACTTTTTGACCCTTAAGTTCAGCAAGCGATCGCGGCCCATTTTTTCTCGCCACTAACCAGGCGGTTGTATTAAATTGGCTAATCCGTAACAGTCGGGTTTCTTGACCCCTAGCTTTCAAAACTATAGCTGGTGTATCGCCTAAAGAACCAACATCTAATTGTCCGGCAACAAGCGCCTCATTTAGATCCGGCCCGTTAGGAAACCTTGCAAAAGTAATGTTTTTAAATCCTGCTTTTTGCAACTCCCGTTCTAATATTCCCTTTTTCTTTGCCCAACCAAGCGATCCTGTAGGTTCTGAACTACCTACATAACCTATTCGTAGGGTAGAAATGTTATTGGAAGCAACAGTATTATTGACATTAACAGCCTCAATGGATTGAGCAGATTTAGTTTCGCCTTGGCTACACGCTGTAGTTAGTAGCAATAGGACACAAGCTACTGAAGTTGATAATCTTGATGTAAATTTATTTTTACTAATAAAACCTGTTCCTACTTTGAACGACAGCATGACTATTTTCTCCGCTGCACTATTTAATCTGCTTCAAAATCTGGAATGTTTGATCGGCTTTCGCTGTTGAAGTGCGTTTATGTCCCCAACCGACGTTTTCCCGATAACTACCCAGTAGTCCAACTTCTGCCAATTCCGCCTCGTTAACTGAAGTTGTCACATCACTCTCTGGTGCAACATAAAGAGCATCAACTGGACAATACAATTCGCACATATAACAGGTTTGGCAGTCACTCTGTCGAGCAATGGTTGGCGCTGCATTAGGTACTTTGTCAAATACATTAGTTGGACAAATCTTCACGCAGATATTACATTTTATGCACCGCGACTCACTGACCAACTCAATCACACTGCCACCCCTATTTTAGATTTTGGATTTTTGATTTTAGATTGGGAAATATCTTCTGTATTGAGTAGTGGCTGAGTTTTCACCCAAACCCGATCTAATCCGCCACTAATTAGGTGATGTTGCTGGTTAGCATCAAGTTCTGGATAGTCTAGATGTTTGTGCATACCACGAGTTTCTTTACGTTCAATGGCACTGCTGTACATCCATCGTGCTGTAGCTACCATCGCCGCAGCTTCTCGCGCCTTGGGAAGCTCTTTCTCTGATGTTACCTGGCTACTGCGGAGTTCTTGCCAAAGATGATTTAGCTTACCCAAAGACTCAGTTAAGCCTTGTTCTGTACGGAAATAGTTCTTTTCATAGGGAAATACTTCGGCTTGGACTGCTTGAATAATTTCATCAGTCACTAAGGAGCGATCGCTCCCACTCTGTAATCCTACCTCTCCAACACCCTTAACTTGTCGTTGAGTTCTCTGTTCCCCCAAACTGCGGCTATATTCAGCAGCCGATTTCCCCGACCAATAGCCAGAAGATATTGCCCAAGCCGCGTTATGGCTACCACCGCCAGTAAATCCGCCACAAATCAGTTCCCGTGTAGCGGCATCTCCAGCCGCATAGAGTCCCCGTACAGAACTGGCACAACTTTCATCTACAATCCGAATTCCTCCCGTACCGCGCACAGTTCCTTCTAAGCGCAGAGTCACAGGAAAACGTTGAGTAAATGGATCAATACCTGCACGGTCAAAGGGTAAAAAGAAGTTGGGCTGTGCTAAACGCATAGATGCCCGCATCGATTCCGCCGCTTTGTCTATGATGGCATAAACTGGCTGTTGCAGTAATGTCTGAGCTATTACTGAACGTCTATGAGAACTTGCACCCGGAATTACAGTACCGTCTTCGTAGGTGAAGGTTGCCCAATTATAAAACAGGGTTTTGGTGACTGAAGAAAAGGCGGGAGAGATGCCGTAAGCATTAGAAAATTCCATACCCGACATCTCAGCTCCTGCTTCTGCCGCCATCAGATAACCATCCCCCGTCAGGACGTTACATCCTAACGCTTTACTAAGAAATGCACAGCCACCTGTTGCGATAATTGTGGACTGCGATCGCACTAGCCATTTCTTACCAGTCTGACGGTTCACACCTGTTGCACCAGCAACAGTACCATCCTCATCAACCAGTAATTCTAAGGCGGGGCTGTTGTCTAAAATCTTGACTCCAGCGCGTTGAATTTGCCGCCGCATCAGCCGCATATACTCCGGCCCTTGCAGCGATCGCCGATAGGGTTTACCTTCATCGTCGGTAGGGAAGGGATAACCCCACTCTGCTAACTGATTAACGTTTATATAAGTCTGATTCAGTACCCGATCCATCCAGTTGCGATCGGCTAAAAACCCACCCAAGGATTCCCGACTTGCCTTTGCTGTTTCTCGTGCTTCTGGATCTGGTGGCACATACCACACACCATTACCAGATGCAGCAGCGCATCCAGTCGTACCACAGTATCCTTTGTCTACCAGGACAACTCTAGCTCCACTTGATGCAGCACTCCAAGCTGCCCAAGTTCCAGCTGGCCCACCTCCAATCACAAGCACATCTGCTTCTAAGTTGAGTTCAAAATCGGTTGTTAACGTCTTCAGCATCTACTATTTCCCCCCATCTATAAAGTCTTAAGCATCAAGTCTTCACCCCATCCATGCTGCGAAATAAATATTTAAAAATCTAGAAATTGCGATCGCTTAATACAGATTCTCACCAGCTCGATACTGTAAATTACTTTATCTCGGTCGGTAAACCGTAGTTTTAGCTTAATAAAGTGTTTCACAGTTTTCGACAAAAAGCAAGCATTTTAACAAACAACTTCAAAGGTAAATTTATGTAAAATCAACTTTGTTGGGGTGAGGCAGGAGGCATGGGTGTCAACTTCAGCTAAAACTCCTTTTCAAACCTCGTTTCCAGCCAGAAGCTATTGCTGACAACTCAAAGCAATTGCCCTAATGTCAAACAGGGTGTGCAGACAAGTCCAAAGGCGCTTTGTGTCTGGATAGTCGTGAATATTTGACGATTCCTAAATCACGGTTTTGGGGGGAAACCAGATAAGCAATCAGATCATTAGCATGCGTGAAAAAACTCCGTACAACTCGAAAAGCCTTCAGCCTTACTCCCTACTCCCCAGCTACGTAGATAATTTCAGAAATCAAATATGATTCCTATAACTTAGTTGGTTATATACAGTGGTGTTAGTAGCTCTGAAATTCGCTCTGCTATTACTGAGTTTTCTGGCGCTGGTATATTCTTGTTACGCTTATGGTCTGGATTCCCTACCCGTGGATTTCCCACTACCCTACCCCCTGCCAATGAACCTGTTGACAATTACATGAATCTTAAGTTGTCACCAATAGCCTCTTGCTGGAAACGAGACTTTTAAAAGGATTTTGCCTTAAGTTTACACCAATGCACATCTGTGCGCCCCGACTATTCATCAGAGTTAGCTTCAGCAGCTTGATACGCTTGTAGGAGCCTAGCATGATCGAGAGTAAATCCTACTTGCATGGCTATCTGGGCAAATAAATCAATCTCAGATTGTTGCCAATCACGGGGTTCAGAACACTGATGTGCAATTAACAAGCCAAATAGCTGCTCATCTTTAATAATTGGTGCTACTAAATTTGCTTTTACACCAAAAGATTCGAGCAGATTAATGTGACAATCAGCCAAACTAGACTCATAAATGTTGTTGATTGCGACAACGCGACCAGACTGGTACTTTTCTATATAGCCTTGAGTGAAACAGGGGTCATGGATTTTAGACCGCAAAACTTTGGGATAACCTGGAAGCACTGATTCAGCAATAATAATTCCAAACCAATTAGCGTAAAAGCTATAAACTAACACTCGGTCAGTACTCAGTGCTTTGCGAACCTCTTCCACAGTAGTTTTGATGATATCCTCTTCTTTGAGGGATTGGCGAATGCTGCGGATAATATCCACTAGTAACTGACTTCGCATCCTTTCAGCTTCGATTCGTTGCAGAAGTCTTGCGTGGTCGAGGGCAAATCCTACTTGCATCGCTATCTGGCCAAATAAATCAATCTCAGCTTGTTGCCAATCACGGGGTCTGGAGCATTGATGTGCAATTAACAAGCCAAATAGCTCTTTATCTTTAATAATAGGGGCGACCAGATTTGCTTTGACAGCAAAGGATTCGAGCAAGTTAATATGGCAGTCAGCCAAACCAGCTTCATAAATGTTGTTGATTGCGAGAACGCGACCAGACTGATACTCTTCTACATAGCCTTGACCGAAACAGATGTCTTGGATTTCAGCTTGCAAAACTTTTGGGTAGGTGAGAACAACTGATTCAGCAATCACTATTCCAGACCAATTAGCATCAAAGCTATAAACCATTACTCGGTCGGTACTCAAAGCTTTGCGAACCTCTTCCACAGTGGTTTTGAGGACATCCTCTTCGTTGAGTGATTGGCGAATAATGCCGATAGTATCCGCTAACAACTGACTTTGCACACCCTCAGCTTCGATTCGTTGCAGGAGTCTTGCATGGTCGAGGGCAAACCCGACTTGCATCGCTATCTGAGCAAATAAATCAATCTCAGATTGTTGCCAATCACGGGGTCTGGAGCATTGATGTGCAATTAATAAGCCAAATAATTGTTCATCTTTGAGAATGGGGGCGACCAAATTTGCTTTCACAGCAAAGGATTCGAGTAAGTTAATATGGCAGTCAGCTAAACCAGCTTCATAAATGTTGTTTGTGGCTACAACGCGACCAGACTGATACTTTTCTACATAACCCTGACCAAAACATAAGTCTTGAATTTCAGACCGCAAAACTTTGGGATAACCTGGAATTACTGATTCGGCAATTATAATTCCAGACCAATTAGGGTAAAAGCTATAAACCAGTACTCGGTCAGTACTCAATGCCTTACGAACCTCTTCTACCGTTGTTTTGAGGACATCTTCTTCGTTGAGCGATTGGCGAATGCTGCGGGTAATTTCGATAAATACCTGAGCTTTATCTGCCTTGGTATCTACTTGTTGTAGAAGGTTGGCGTAGTCAAGGGCAAATCCTACTTGCATGGCTATCTGAGCTAACAAATCAATCTCAGACTGTTGCCAAGAGCGAAGTCTAGAACACTGATGTGCAATCAATAAACCGAATAGCTGTTTGCCTTTGAGAATAGGTGCGATTAAATTAGATTTGACAGCAAATTGCTCCAGCAACTCAATATCACTATTACTGAGATCGCCTTGATGGATATTATCAATAGCATGGATGCTACCATTGTAATATTTGTCTATATACCCTGCCTCAAATCCCGGCTCAGAGACTGTAACCCCTAACATTTTCGGTAAGCCCGGTGCTACTGATTCGGCGATAAAGGTTCCATTATAGTTGGACTCAAAGCAAAAGATGGTTACGCGATCGATGCTTAAAGCTTTACGAATTTCTTCTGAGGTAGTTTTGAAAACATCTTCTTGATTGAATGATTCTCGCACCCAACGGGTAATTTTTATTAATATTTGGGAGTAATCAGTTTCGGCTTCTTTCTCCTCTACCAAAACTGAAAGCAGGTCTGTAAATAAGGTGATGTTTCTCTCTAACATCACTAATTCATCTTGGTTAGCGATGAAGACTTGAGTAAACTCACTGTCTGGACGTAGCCTCTTTTTAATATTATTAGAGATTGCAGCAACGTTGCTGACTCGACTCATAACTCGATTCGTCACAAAAACAGCGATCGCACCTGCTAAAATTGCTGTCACTCCCATACCAGTTAACAAGAATGACAATTGTCTTTGTAAAGCAAGTTTACTTTCTGCTGAAATTTTTGCACTCTCAAGTCTTACTTGCGGAATTTGTGTGTTAATTAAATTAATTCCATATTTGTAAGTAGCTGTTCCAATTGCAACTACAGGAAGCACACTGATACTTAGTGCCCAAACTATTGCTTTAGTCTTTAAACTCCATTTTTGTTGCCAAAGTTTCTGTTGGCGATTTCGTCTTGCTTGATTTTGAGAAAAAGACTGACTCATAAATGAAACCTGGATTGCTGCAATTGAGAATCAAGTAAATAACCTCACCACCAAATTCTACACAAACCTTATTAAATAAGGACTGGCTTTCAGGAGTATTTTGAGGCATTAATCTTCTAAGTTATGTCCCATAATGCTTTTGTTTCCTTTCAATTCAAAAAAATGGGTCTGATTAACAGGTTTATTAACAATCAAATGGCGATCGCTTGGTTATAATGTCTTATTTTCTCATTAGGAGTTGTGGTTTGCTGACAAGACAGCCAAACAATCTTTATTAGACTTCTTGCATAAATCAAAAAAAGAACCCACCCCGCCTTTGACTTATAGCAAAGTGCTGTTAGCGGAAGCGGGGCGTTTAGCCCGTGCTGTTAGCGATAGCGGGGCGTTTAGCCCGTGCTGAGTAGAAACTCAGTATTATCAAAGGTTTCAGCAACCAACATAGTCCTAACCTATGCTTCGACTGCTATACATCAAATTCTCCCCTAAGAGCAGGCTCTTAGGGGTTGGGGGTGGGGTGTTAGGGGACTTTTGCAAGAGGTCTATTTTTTAACGAGGTTGTACAGACTTCTTTTCACAGTTACCCTTACCCGTAATCTCATGTCCGCTTGATTACTGAGATTATTTTTTAAGTACATGAGTGACAAAATGCAGGATTCATGCATCAGACATAAAAAGTTTGTACTTCCTGCCTTCTGCCTCCTGCCCCCTGCCCCCTGCCTGCATAGCCTAATCTGCAATCAACTCTACTGCATCTCGTCCATCACAATTTTGTAAGTAAACTTTGACAATTTCTTCTTTAGCTGTAGGCAACTTCTTGCCAATAAAATCCGGGTGAATTGGTAATTCTCGATGGCCTCTGTCTACTAACACAGCTAAACGAATCATCTCTGGCCTACCATAATCGTTGACTGCGTTCAAAGCAGCGCGAATCGTCCGTCCTTTGAAAATCACATCATCCACGAGTACAACCGTTTTCCCAGTCAGGTCAAAAGGAATTTCGCTTTTCGTTGGAGTCCGCAATCCAATTTTGTCAAGGTCATCTCGATAAAATGTAATGTCCAAAGCACCAACTGAGACTGCTACACCTTCAAGCGTCTCAATCTGACGCGCCAATAATTCGGCTAATAACGCACCCCTGGTATAAATACCAAGAAGCACCAGTTGAGACAAATCACGCGTCCTTTCGACAATTTGAGAGGCAAGACGAGTCAAGGTACGACGGATTTCTTGGGATGAGAGAATTTCAACTACTTTGGCAGACATAGCAAGTGATCAGTGAGGAGTGATGAGTTAAGAGTTAGGAGTTTTTATTCTTAACTCTTAACTCCTAACTCCTAACTTTACATTTTATTTGGGAGCATTAAGAATATTGCGATCGCTATCCCTAACCATAGCAAAAAACAATATCGAGTCAGCTGCAAAGCATTTTGAATAGAAGTTGCAGTAATGGCATAAATAGCATCTCCTAGCAGAGGTTTGTACTTAGCTACCCCCCGATACCAATTTGTACCACCCATCTGCACACCCAAAAATGCAGCATAGGCGCACTCACTCCAGCCAGAATTGGGACTAGGATCGTTAATTGCATCCCGACGACAAATTTGCCAAATATGCATCGGTTTACCCGATAGCAGCGCCAGAGTCGCAACTGTTAACCGACAAGGTAGCCAAGTCAAACAATCTTCTAACCGCGCACAGAACCATCCTAAATAAGTATAGGGTGCTTCTCGATAGCCCACCATTGAATCAAGGGTACTGCTGGCTTTATATGCTAAAGCCAAGGGAGTTGGCCCCACAACTGGTATAAAGACACCAACAATTGCATAAAAAAGCGGAGCCATTACCCCATCGGTGGCATTTTCTGCAACCGTTTCTAAAATGGCTCGGGAAATTTCTGCTTGTGAGAGGTTTTGGGTATCTCGACCAACGTAATTACTTAAAATCTTCCGAGCCTTCTCCAAATCTCCGACTGTTAAAGGTTGTAAAACAGCCTCCGCTGCTGCTCGCAAACTTCTGCCAGCAAAACAACTAGCCAAAAGAATGCTATCTATTGCAATTCCTAAGAGTGGATGAACCCATCTGACAATTTGAATAATCAAAAAGCCAACAAGACCACTACCAATTATTAAGATAATACCTAGTACAATTCCAGCTAGGCGTTGTGTTAGAGAATTTTGACATAAGTGGAGAAAAAACTTGGTCAGGCGAGAAATTACCCACCCCATAACTTGCACTGGATGAGGCCAATCCCAAGGATCGCCAATTAAGTAATCTAAAAATGCTGCAATTATTAAGATATAGATATTATTAGTCATAAGTCACGAGTCAAGGGTTAATATTTCGACTATTGACTAAACCACAAAACTAGCTTCTTCTCCAAGGGATGCTTGCCGACTTCGAGCATCGTAATAAAGGTCTGCCAGAGTAATACTATATAAAGCTTCTTTAACCTTTTGGTTGAGTCTCTGCCAAAGGCTAAACGTTACCCAATCTTCAGCTTGTGTCGGTGCTGGGGTGTGATGAGGTAAATGGCTAGTCTCACCAACAGCTTCTAAAATTTGTCCTATAGATATTTGTGCAGGCTCTCTGGCCAATTGGTATCCGCCGATGCTACCACGAATTGATTTAACTAAAGACGCACGACGCATTTCTATTAGTAGTTTTTCGAGGTAAGGAGCTGGGATATCTTGGCGTTTAGCGATCGTTCTCACCGATACAGGCCCATATCTTGGCTGTAAACTCAAATCTAGCAACGCCTTTACACTATAGTGTCCTCTGGTAGTTAATTTCATTTTGGCAAGCTTTGTTGTTTGTCATTTGTCATTTGTCATTTGTCCTTTGTAAATAACCAATGACCAATACTTCAACTTTTCTATGAGACGCTGTTCGCGTTTGCTCAGTACAAGTGACCCATGACTAAGGATCAGTTTTGCTTATCATTCTGTGACTCAGTTCTCATCCTTAAGAAATAGACAACTTTTAGAGCGTTAGTTTAGAAAACTTAAAACTTATATAGTCTAGCAGTAATTCACAAACTATATATATAGTTATCAGCATTGCCAGCATTCTCTAAAATAAATTGTCTTGGCAATATTGTTAATGGCATAACAATTGTGCAGCTGAGTGTAATATACTTGGCTAGGTTGAGATAAAAACTAAAGGATTATGTTCCTGTTAGCTCAACCTCAGCTAAAATAAAATCGATTCAAACACTTCAAACATTCATTTTCGACCTAAGTTGATGCCTAAACAGAAAAAAATTGAACCCCTACTCGGCGAAGAACTGCTCAAAAAAGTCAAAGAGCTAGAGAACGAGAGCAAAGAAGACAAAGCCAAGAAGTGCGGCTACTATACCGTTACCAAAAATGGTATAGAGCGCGTCAATATGATGAAGTTCTTAAATGCCCTAATTGATGCTGAAGGCATTCAGTTAGACAGTACACCCAGTGCTAATGGGCGTGGTGGACGTAGTGCTAGCTATAGAATTAGTGTGCAATCGAATGGTAACTTACTTATAGGTTCAGCTTATACAAAACAGATGAATCTTAAACCAGGAGATGAGTTTCTGATCACTTTAGGCAAAAAGCACATTCGTCTGAGACAGGTAGATCCAGAAGATCGCGAAGATGATGAAGCTATAGAAGCCACGGCTTAATAAATGGTCATTTGTCATTTGTCCTTTGTCCTTTGTGAAAAACAATGACTATAAACAGTCATTAGTCAAGTGTCATTTGTCCTTGGTGAAAAATAATGACCAATGACTAATGACCAACGACTAATGACCAATGACTAATGACTAATGACCAATGACCAATGACCAATGACCAATGACCAATGACCAATGACTAATGACTAATGACTATATCTGTAGTGGGTAAGACTGGTAAATAGTGGCGAAGTGCCTTGCGCGTTACTGCTAAATTACAGGTTAATGCAATTTGCTCTTTTTCTAATAAACCCAAAATGCGATCGGGTTTATCTCGTGCTACCACTGGTAATTGATGTAAACCTCGAAGACTCATGCGGTCTAAAGCCTCAGATAAAAGTTCATCTTGCCATGCATAGAGAATTTCAGTAGTACAAATGTCTATGAGGGTTTGACTAGATAAATTATCCGGAATTTCAGTTAGTGAATTTGGGTATGTTTGCCAAATAGCAAGGGCACGATTAATATCTTCTAAAGAAAGTATACCAACTAATTGCTCTGCTTCATCAAATACTAAAGCACTACGGACGCGATCGCGGATCATTTCCACAGCTGCATCTAATATTCCCAGAGTTGCAGGTAACTTTTTGGGACAGGGGTACATGGCATCTTCGACCAAAATTTGCTGCACAATTTCCGCTTGTTCATCTTTCAATTCCGAAAGTCCAATCTGTTGTAGATTAGAGTTAGAGTTAAAAGTTGGTTTAATCCTTTCTACTAGCCAAACACTCAAACCTACAGCTGCCATCAACGGTAAAACAATTCGATAGTCGCGGGTTAATTCAAACAGCATCAAAATAGACGTTAACGGCGCTCTCACACTAGCAGCCAGCACTGCTGCCATTCCCACCATTGCGTAAGCTGGGGGAGCCGCCATTTGATCGCAAATTGTCGGGAATGCTACAGCTAACATTTTGGCGTAAGCCGATCCAAAAGAAGCACCTAAAAACATTGCTGGTGCGAACAAACCACCGATGAAACCGCTACCCGCACTAATTGCAGTCATTAATAACTTCACCAACAACAATACCACCAATAAGTAGAGTGGAAACTCCACATCTTGAAGCATTGCTTCTACAGTTTCATAACCGACACCCAGAATTTGCGGGAAGTGCAAAGCAACAGCGCCAATGATTGCACCACCAATAATTGGATGAATCGGCTGAGGAATTCGTCCCAAAAAATCAAAACCTGGAACCTTCCCAGCAAAGCAGGCTTTTGCTCCCCGAATTGATTGAGTATAAGCCAGAGAAACTAGGCTGGCCCCCAAACCCAAACCAAGATAAAGAGGTAATTCCAAGGGACTGCGAACTTGATAAACAGGTAAATCAAAAGCAGGTTGGGCCCCCAAACCAATTTGGGCAATTAATGCTGCTACCACCGCCGCTAACAGCACCACACTGACAGCAGAAGTAGCGAAAGATGTCGCTCCCATCACCACTTCTAGGGCAAAAAATACTCCAGCAATGGGAGCATTAAATCCCGCCGCAAGTCCAGCCGCCGCGCCAGCACCCAACAGCAAACGTTGTCGTTCTTGAGATACATTGAGGATCTCAGAGAACAACATCCCAAAATTTGCGCCAATTTCGACACTCGGCCCCTCTGGCCCCAAAGAAGCACCACTCCCCAAAGAAACAGATGCAGCCAGCATTTTTGTCACTGGTCTTAGTGGTCGCCTAATCTCTGTTCCCTGAGAGGCGGCGATGAGAGATGAAAGTCCAGGGCCAAAGTCTTGAGTGCGCCAGCGCATCAAGCCAACAATTAATCCGCCAAGGGTGGGAACGCAGGCTAAAGTCCAAGCACCCCAAGCGCCAATTTGACCCATTAAATTTTCCAGCATCAGCTGGTGAACCAACTGGATTAAATAGTGAAAGGTGACTATACCCATACCAGTACCACCGCCAATGAGCATGGCTAAAAACAGCACAACTGTCTCTGGAGATGGTTGAAAACGATTAATTAGGTGAGCTAAACGAGCGGAAGGTGTAGGAAAGGCAGGTTGTTCCGTTACCTTCCTCAGTTGAGTGGGAGGCAAGAGAGTCATTGAGAGGCGGGGTAAATGTAAGAAAAAATTTAAATTTTTATCTGTTACTTATCATTGTGAGCCATTATTTAGCAACCGGACAAGTAGACTTTATTTGCTTAACTTACAAAGCTTTAGCTAAAAATGTGATTGTGCAAAATTTGTGTGGGGAGAACGGTTAAATGAGAGAGAATTATTATTTAAGGGTCAGCGATGCCTAAATTGGGCGTAGCTGCTGCTAGTGGGGCGGGAGCTACGCCCAACGCTATTTTTTCTAGAGACAACAAAGTTTTTTCGGCTGGGTGGACGTACCCGTAAACATTAACCATGAGTCATCCTTGTTTAAATCTAGCTATACTCGTGTTGCGACTATTGAGCCGTCCTTGGTAGTAATAGAATGTATGTATGATTGATGCCTGATGTCAGATCGTACATTGACCCAATTCAATATAGCTATTGTTATAGAGCGAGTAAATGGACTAGGCGGATGAGGTAAATGAATATACACACTTTTGATAATCATTATGTTACTTGCCCAATTTGCCAAAGAAATGCTACGCCAAAACCAATTAAAACACGCATGGGCTTGTTTTGCTGTCCCTATTGCCAGGAAAGGCTAGTAGTTTGCCAAAGTGGTCATTATGTCCGCGATCCGTTTACTTGGAGACAATTGATGATGTCTTCGTCGCTACGTCGTCAAAGCCGACCTTTAGCGAGGATTATCAGAGATTTTGTCCTACTCAAGCGTCCTATGGTAGCCTTGGCTGTAGGTAGTGCCATTTTCTTTAGTGCGATCGCTTTGACCCAAGAAAAGACAAGCTATGATAGCCAAATTCTTCCCACAACAGAGAAAGTTAATGACTTAGGCAACAAATCTCAGTAAATGGATTACTTTTGTATAAATCAAATTCTACTTTGATTTTTGTAATATTATATAAATACTCTGATACAACCGTGTCTTATTGCCCCAAATAGGATGCGGTTTGATATTATGTCCGCTGAAAGACTGATTGCTGATTAGGTATAGCAAAGTGCTGAGTGCTGTTAGCGGAAGCGGGGCGTTTAGCCCGTGCTGAGTGCTGAGTATAAACCCAGTGAAATCAAGGCTTTTAGCAATCAACATTGTCCTAACATATGTGGCTACGGCTATAAGTACTTTAGTACCCAAGGGAAGTATTTTCAGCCCTAAAATGCTAACTACAAACTTTTGTTTTTTATTTATGCTTATTTAATTATCATATTAATTTGAAAATCGGGACACTACAGCATCCAATACGGTTCAGATAAGCTTTTTTTTCTCCCCCTGCTTCCCCTGCATCCCCTGCTCCCCCTGCCTACCTCAACGGATAAATTTTCTTAACTGAACCGTATTGCCACAGCATCTAAAATTTACTGTCTGGCAATACTTGGGGTGAAAAGATTGTCTGTAACGACTCATAGTAAGCGAGAAAATAAGCAGCCTGTTCTGCTTCCAAACGAGAGCGGATCTCAGTGCCGAGCAAGTGAATTAATTGCCGCACCAATTCCCAGCGCACCTTTAATCGAGGATACAACATAACACACAGTGGAAATAACTCTTGTTGTATGGCACTAATGTTGTTCTCCAAAACACAGACCCATAGATATACCTGGAACATCTCTATATCACGGACACTCGAAATTTGAATGTTGGTGTCATTTAAACGACCTGTATGGCATTGATAGTTGGGATACATCTGCATCACCTGTTCTGCAATCTTGGTCGCAATCTCGCTGCATAAGGGCAAAAGTTGCTGGACAGCTTGTAATGGTGGCGCGTCGTAAGCATATTCTGCTGCTGCCTGGTAAGCACGCTGGAGCGGCATATAGAGATGGTCATCAATCACTTTAAAGTAATCCCTCAGCGATGCTTGCTGCACTGGTGGTGTTAAGTTCAGTAGTATTTGTCCGCTGTAGTGAAACTGCATACTAATGAACCCAATCACTCTCGGATCATCTGCTGTGTACTTCTGCCGAATTTTTCCCAAATCCCTGGCAATCCGCGTAGAAAACTTCGCTGGAGAAATCTGTTCGCTGTATGCTGAGAGGGCAGTTTGATAAATCTGGTGAGTATCCTTTGTAACTTCCCACGGATTAATTAATTCAGGGTCAATTTGATGCCGAATCACCTCTTGAGACAAAAGCGCTTCTGTTCTTCCCCACGCTTGAAGACTCGTGGTTCGGAGTGCCTGTGTTAACGTTTTTGCAACCTCTTTTGCGATTTCACTGACCTTGAGAACTTCGATGCGATCGTCCTGTTCAGCTAAATTTCGCAAATACTTCTTCGCCCACGCTTCTGAAAATGGTTGGTTTACTGCTGTCTCAAGCCTTCTGACTGGTTCTGGTAACGATGAAAGATTTTGCGGCATTATTGTAAGCACCTAATTGCCAAACTGAACGAACGAAATATTTCGTCACATTCAAAGCATAGAGAAATCAATTTCGCCAGCAAAACCGCAAAACTACGCGGTTTATCATTTCTTCAAACTAAATTGCAGGTTTTTTACACTTTTTGGAAGAACGCGATCGCTATACGATTATCATTATCTTTTGGACAATAGACCTCTTGCAGTAGTCCTCTAACACCCCACCCCCAGCCCCTCCCCGCAGGCGAGGAACTCGGGGCCCCCTCTGAGGATTAGGGGCAGGGAGAATTTGACGCTTCTCAATGCCCAATGCCCAATCCCCCATATTTATAGCCGATTAGTATCTTTTGTGACTAACTTCCAACCTTCAGCTTGGTCAATTAGCTTCATCGACTCTAGTTGAAGATTGTTGAAAGCAGATGCATGAAGCAGGAAGTAGGGTTGGCCGTTGTAGTGCCAATAATATTCTAGTTCACCAACAGAAGCGGGAATGATGGTGCGATCGCTATAATAATCCAACGAGGGACGATGGTAGGGAAAAGATGTGTAAATCTTCCTCGTCGCTGGATTTGCTCGTACAATCATGGCGGCGACTGGTTTAACTGGATAGGCTTGTGATAATTCCCAAACCCAGTAGTTAGATTTCATTAACAGCAGCAGCGAAATATAACTTCCCCAAAACAAAATCTTCAGAAATTGCCCGTCGCCTCGTTCTGCCAAAATAGCTGCTAAGGTCATAGTTAAAGCTACGGCGGCAAAAATCAGTTGTAAGTCTGTTTTTGGTGTTGTACCCGCACTGAAATAAATGCTACCAGCAGAAGCAGCCACAGCAAGTATTGCTAAACCGGCAACCCAAGCACGGGGATAAGATGAGAGTAAAGGCGAATTTTCCGTATCTGATAACTGGATACCAAAAGCTAAGGCTAAACTAGGGTAAATCGGGAATAGATACCAGGGAACTTTGGTAATCATGAAAGAAATTACCAGTAGATAAACCCCACTCCATGCCATTACTAGTTTTGCCCAGCTAAGGTTACGATTTTCCCAAGTTAAGCGGACAGTTTGTGGTAAGAATAATAACCACGGCCATGTGTATTTGAGAAGTTCAATTACATAGTACCAAGGTGGTTCAGAATTAGCTTCTACAACTGAGCCAATTCGGACTGCTGATGGGTTGGCAATACCAATTTGGGCGAAAGTATAACCATAGTGAATTAGTTGGGCACCATACCAACCAGCTACAGGTAGAATGCCAATTAAGATTGCGATCCAGAGATAGTAACAAGTGAGCAGTCGTGGCGTATCCCAAAACAGAAATACAAGTGCGATCGCACCGAGTAATACACCTAGCAGTCCTTGAGTTAAACAAATAAACCCAAAACTAACACCAACACCAAGACAATAACGTAAATCTCGGCGCGATCGCAATACGCACAACATCATCACCATCAAAAAACTTACCATCGCTCCATCTAACATTGCCAGCCGCCCATGACGTACCACGGGTAGCATTGTTAGGTAAATCAAGGCGCTATAAATAGCAGCCCAACGTTGGCGAAATATTTCTCGAGCAATGCAATACAGTAAAGGTACAGATGTTGCTGTTAAAATTGCTCCAGGTAAGCGTGTTGTCAACTCATTTTCGCCTCCTAGAGAATAAGCCCAAGCTATTAGCAAATGCATCAAAGGCGGCTTGTCATGATATGGTTCACCTCCTAACGTTGGGTAAAGCCAAGGCATTGAACCTGATGGGGCGTGCCAAATTTCACGAGCAACCTGTGCCACAGTACCTTCATCCCAATCTCGCAGCGGCAACCCTCCCAGATTGATGCTAAACAGTAATACTGCTGCCAACAGCAATACTATTAGCCATACCCAATCAATCCATTTGCCAACCGTGCGATGCTGTTTTTCCAAATGACTCCAAATAAAGCTTCCTTCTTGCATATTCTCTGGTAATCATTTTACTTGCTGGTTTGATTACATAGAGACATCTAGCGAATCTCCAATGTTGCCACCCAGTAACAACGTATGTTTTTAACAATTGCTAGTTTCCAAGATTAACTCAATTTTTTCTAATTAGCGCTATTTTTTGAAAAAATTATATTGGTTGTTTAAATAACATTTAAGTTAAAAATGATAAAAATAATACAAGTAATCGATAATTTATTACCTGTTAAATAGTCCGTAAATAAACTTGTATTTTATTTTGTATGTGAGCCTTAGTTTAAATTTTATCTACTTAGTTTTTATCTAGCTAATTTCAGAAACTTAGGAAGCGATCGCTACACTAATTCAATTGTATGCTGAATATTTAAATAATTATCTATATTTATTGAATAATAGCATTATAAATAAACCTAATTATTTATTATCTAAAAAATTAATTCAATAATTATTAATATTATTTAAATAAACTAATTTTACTTTTTTAATTTTAGTTAAGTAGCTGTTTAATTTTAATATCTATGTTGTATAATTTCTCTAAGCATTTTTTATAACAATAAAAAGATAAAAAATTATTGGAGACTGTCAATGAATTTACCTGTAGTTGTAGATATTACTCTTGGCTTAGTTTTTATTTACTTGATTTTGAGCTTGCTAGCTTCGGAAATCCAGGAACTAATTGCCACATTATTACAATGGAGAGCTAAACATTTAAGAACTTCAATTGAATTACTTTTAGCAGGTGGTAGTGAAAGTGAAAAATCAGATATTATTAATGCAATCCAGTTGGTACAGAAACTTTATAACGATCCTTTGATTAATACATTGAATCAGCAAGCCAAGGGTAAAGTAGAAAAGCATTTCCAGGAAATTACTAAAAACCCTAATAAACAAATACTAGAAAAACAAAGCGGCCCTTCCTATCTTCCTTCTGAAACATTTGCAACTACTTTATTAGATACCTTAAAAATTCCCCAGCTAATTAATCATGTTAAACATCCTAGTGAAGAATCAAGAACTAACTTGCACATGATATTAGCCTCTTATAAAGAACTGAAAAAAGGTATTAATAATCCCAATAGTGCAAGTTACACAAAAATTCAAGAAATTTATGGAGATATTGACCAGAAATTTATAGATTTTGTTAATAATGAGTTACCTGATGAAGTTCCGAATAATTTAATCAAGAGCCTTAGTGTAATTGCTCAACGTAGCAGAATAAAGATTGGCGATCTCACAGAAGAAGCGAATCAATTTAAAAATGAAGTAGAAACATGGTTTGATCGCTCTATGGATCGAGCAAGCGGTGTTTATAAGCGCAATGCCAAAGGAGTTGCTATTTTAATTGGAATATTAGTTGCCTTTTTAACCAATACTGATACATTTCACTTGGTTAAAAGACTATCAGAGGATTCGGTTATCCGCTCTACCATTACTCAAAGTGCAAGTCAACGAATCGATTATATCAATGATGAAACAGCCAGAAGGGATATTGAAAAACTATTAGGAAATGCTTCTATCCCGATTGGATGGCAAAATATTAATCAACAGTTTGAGTTATTAGATACGACAAAATCGAATAGAGTTTACATCAGAATTTCACAGGTTTTTAAATTAATTTGCGGTTGGGTAGTGAGTGGTTTTGCTATTGCTATGGGTGCGCCTTTTTGGTTTGATATCCTCAACAAAGTTATCAATGTGCGCAATGCAGGGCCAAAACCTGTTGCCTATACTAAGGATCAACCGTCTCAAAAATAGTCAACTTAAGCTAGGGTGAATGGAATTCGCACGCCAGTTGCTCATTGGGGAAACCAAGCTTCTAATACCACAGTCACTGCGTCCCTAGCGTTCAGGAAATGTAGGAGTGCTTAACGTTGTACGACTAATACCGACAAAGCCGGCTATAGCTGTTGCAGAGCAATGGCTTTTAGCTAATTTAGACTTGCTCGACCTGGATAAATATGAGGTGGAACCTCTGGCGGTTCATTGAGAGGCACTGTGCGCTTTAAGGATTCAGTTCTAGTCTGAGCGAGTGCAACTAATCATTTAAAGCCACGCTAAAATTAAATATTACTATGGATGAAATAATAATTCAAGTTGCTAGTTACCAATTCAGGTGAATATAACGTCTTTATTTAAGCAATAAACACATAAGTGTGACTACAACTCTTATAAAATATAACTTTTCGTAGGTAAAAACATTTAAAGTAACCTTCAGTACTTTAAAGATTCCATAAATTAAGCCTGTAGTAGTTGATTTTTCGTATGTAATTAGTAACACTGAATACATCGCCAGCAACTCAAATAAAAAGCTATTAAAGTTTAAGCCATATCTGCAATTTTGTATAACAAGCAGCACTTACCTATTGCTGTGTAAATGCATCTTGTGGGAGTTTATGCTTGCGACTTTGAGATGAATAGTAAATCTCAATACTAAGTCAATCTACTATCAACCTCTACCTATTTAAAAAAATGATTTTAATGACAATATTTCAAGTGAAAAATAAGTTACGCAAAGCTTTTCTAGGGAGAACATTAACTGGATTTATCCTAAAAAACAGGTTCCAGAAAAAGTTACCAATAGTTAGTGCAGGAGGAGTTATAACTGCTATTTTACTTGGTACTATTACTTCAGCTAAAGCAGCAGAAATTTCTTTTTCGCCAGGAGACGGTGTTCCACCAGTAGTCGTATCACCTCCATTCGGAGAGCTAGCTTCAGGGGGAGAAGTTGGAACAGCATTTATTAACAAAGGCGTTGATTTTAGTTTTGGTGGACGTGAAGGTATCTTTAACGATCCTCCTTTAGCATTTGGTGGAGTAAACAGTAGCAATAATGTTGACCTCATTTCTCCAGTGGATGGTCGAATTGTGTTACCAGGAACTCTCAACAATGGATTGACAAGTTTCCTTTCAATTGAAGCTGGTGCTTCTAATCCAGGGCAACTTCTGCTAGAAGTTTTTGACGCAGGTGGAGCTTTATTATCCTCTGTGGCTAATAACTTACCACTTGGTCCTAACGGTCGTACTACTTTGACAATAGACCGAGGTGGTATCTTTGATATCGCTTCTTTTAAAGTCTCCACTCCTGTTAATGATGCATTTGGAGTAAACTTCATAAAACTAGAAACCCCAATGGCTGCTGATTCTCAATCCGTTCCTGAACCTTCTACTATCTTAAGTTTATTAACAGTTGGTGCTATTGGTGTAGCGTTACGTTGCAAACGTCAGCAACAAGAAAAGGAAACCGCCAAAGTCTAACCTAAGCCATATTTCCCGATATTTATGAAACTAGGACACTAAAACCGCTTGTGTGGCGGGTTGAGGTGAAATGGGTTATGAGACAGCATTTCTCATAACCTATTCAACAATTGAATGCTCTATGTTGGTAATCAACCACGGGGCGATCGCAGACTAAAACTCACATTCTGCAATGCGCTCGTAAAATATAGGGCGGACACCCCCTCTGCCTCCTGCCTTAAAGCGCATAACCTTCCATCATCACCAAAAGCTGACAAGACCCATTACTGGAGTATATTTGCAAAGGTGAGATACTCCCATTTATAACCGCCCTTTAACTCAAAAAATAAAAATAACTTGGAGTTTTAATTCTTTATTCTGACAAACAATCTCAATTTGCCTAATAAATTCTCGAAAGTAAAATCGTCGTTCTGTTTCCGACAAATCTAACCAAAATTGTGGTATAGAAACAGCTTGAGCAACAGAACGCAAGTTAACCGGGGGGAGAGTTGCTAGCTTTGCTTCGAGTGCAGAAATTTCTGTGCGGAGTTTGTAAGCCCTTAACTTTGCTGTTTCGTCATCTAAAATTCCAGTTTCAATTAAAGCGGGTAACTGAGCAAGTATTTCTTGCTGACGAGCGATCGCTTGCCCTAAACTATTCTTGACTGCATCCAACTGGGGAAAATTCATTCCTGCTACCGCCAGAGGTAAATCACGGCAAACGGTTTCAATGGTATGTTCTAACACTTCTTGGTAGGGAATAGCCTTACACTTGGGGTTTTGGGGACAGGTAGTAGAACGTAAATAAAGATACTCTTTATCTTGGTTGCGTTGGGTAACACGGGTAACTGTCAGATGCGAGTGACACTCAGCGCAGACAACCAACCCAGCGAGAGAACGCGGTGCGCTAGCAGTTCGGGATGGTAAACGGCTGTTACGGCGTAAAAGTCGGTCAACTTGGGCTGCTTCTTCCTTAGAAATTATCGGAATATGGGTATTGGAGATAATTTCACCATTTTGGTAAGCTGTATTGCCGCGATAGACTGGATTAGTCAGCCAGCGTCTTCCGGTGGTGACGGAGATTTTCTTGCCGTATTTTTTCGCCAAGTAACGCACTGAACCCCGCAGGGAACCATAGAGTAAAAAGTGTTCAAAAAAATCTTTGACTACTGGTGAAGTACTGCGATCAATGGTATATTTTCCCTTACCTCTGCGATAGCCGTAGGGAACTTTGCCCGGTGGCGGTGCAACCTCAAGACGATTACGGGCGTGTCCTTGGCGGATGCGACGACTACGTTGCTGACGTTGGATTGCGTGTAGCAAATTCAGCAAGTTAGCCCCCAGAGGGTAATTTTCGGAAGTGTAGGGTTGTTCAGTGGCGATTACTGCGATTCCCATGACTTCGAGTTGATTGAGGCGATCGCTAATTTCCTCCACAGTATCCCCCAATTCTTCCAACCGACGAATCAAAAGATAATCTGCTGGTTCCGTTTGGCAATCGGTAAATAATTGTTGTAATTGCGATCGTTCAGAAGAGTCTGGCTTGCCCAAATCTTCATAAACCCGATCCACCTCCCAACCCCAATCGGCTCGATCAAGAGAAGATTCTAATAGCGGATCGGTGTAAGAGTAAGCAATTATTTTCAAAGGTTTAGCGCAGCATCACAAAGAAATGATATCAGTTGTAAAGGCAAATTTCTGATCGTCAAAAGCCGGGGCTAGGCAACAGCACTCCAGAAGCTAACAATTACTCACTTTTACTCACTCTCTTTGATAGCCCAGGAATAAACTCACGTAACACATCAGTCTTGCTGCTTGATGTTTGCTTAGAGAATGCCTCAAGGACTTGTAGTTCTTGGTTTGGAATCCTGATTGTGAGCAATATTCATCTGGCATTGTCTGGCATTTGTCTGTACAATAATTCGATGATAATAGGATTCAAAACACAACTCAAGATTAATCAATCGCAACGCCTACTACTTGCCAAACACGCAGGTACGGCAAGACACGCATGGAATCAAGGTTTGTGTTTATGCAAGGAGGTGCTCAATTACAACCGCATCAATCCTGATGAGAAAATCAAATTTCCGTCAGCGATCGATTTACACAAGTGGCTAGTAGTATCGGTTAAAGTCGCTAATCCTTGGTACTACGAGGTGAGCAAATGCGCCCCTCAGTATGCACTCAGAGCTTTATCTGATGCGTTTAAAGCCTTCTTTAAAAAGGTCAAAGGATTTCCCAAATTCAAGAAGAGAGGACGTAACGACAGTTTTACCTTGGATGGCTCAATTCAGATTGACCATCGTCAAGTAAAAGTGCCTGTAATTGGTTGGATTAAGACTTACGAGCGATTACCTCATGGGGTAAGACCTAAATCAGTCACAATTAGCACAAGTGCAGATAAGTGGTTTATCTCATTCAAGATTGAGGTAGAGCCAAGCGATTCATTAAAGCTAGTAGATGTTGTTGGTGTGGATTTAGGGATTAACCACCTAGCTACATTATCAACTGGTGAAGTGTTTGACGGTGCGAAAAGCTACAAGAGCTCCGAGAATAAATTATCTCGGATGCAGTGGCTTAATCGGCGCAAACAAGTAGGGTCAAGCAATTGTAAAAAAGCCCAATTGAAAGTGGCGAAACTGCATCGCAAAGTAGCCAATATCCGTAAGCACACATTAGACAAAATCACGACTTATATCAGCAAAAACCACGCTGTAATCGGGATTGAAAATTTGAATGTGCGCGGGATGTTATCCAATGGAAAACTAGCCAAAGCGCTCGCGGATATGGGATTTTATGAGTTCCGCAGGCAGTTAGAGTACAAAACTCAATTGTATGGGAGCAAACTTGTGGTCGTAGATAGGTTTTATCCGAGTAGCAAGACTTGCTCTAGCTGTGGAATTAAAAAAGAATCTCTGTCTCTCAAAGAACGTATTTTCATCTGTGAGCATTGTTTATTTGAATGCGACAGAGATTTAAATGCATCGATTAATTTGGAGAAGGCGGCCAGATCGGTCGTGTCAGCTTGTGGACTGGATAGTGCCGACACTTCCAGGTTGAAGCAAGAAGAAAATGTCAGCAATTGTTAGCATTTTTGGATCGGATTCTACTGTTATGGCAAAACTCACTCTTCCGAAGCTGGAACGTCACTTATTTGCGGCGGCTGATATTTTACGCGGCAAAATGGACGCTTCTGAATATAAGGAATTTATTTTTGGGATGCTGTTCTTAAAGCGGGCTGCTGATGTGTTTGATGGGCGCTATCAGCAAATTGTCAGGGAGTTTATGGATAAAGGGGAGAGTGAAGAAGCCGCTAAAGAAAGGGCCAACAACCCTAACCGCTACGTTCCAACTAATACAGAAGCTTATACGTTATTTGTGCCATTAGAATCTCGTTGGAGTACCATAGTTAACACTTTTCATCAACAAATAGGCAATAAACTTAATATTGCCCTACACAAACTTGCTGATGCTAATCCGGCGGTGCTGCGGGATGTTTTTGAGCATATTGATTTTAATAGGCAGGTGGGTGGCAAAAGTACGTTAAGCGATTTGCAATTACGTCAAATGATAGAACATTTTGACAAGCGATCGCTACGGAATGAAGATTTAGAATTTCCCGATTTATTGGGTGCGGCGTATGAGTATTTAATTTATTTCTTTGCTGACTCTGCTGGTAAAAAGGGCGGTGAATTTTATACTCCCCGTGGAGTGGTGAAGTTAATGGTGCGAATTGTCAACCCCCAAGAAAAGATGGAAGTTTATGACCCCTGTGTGGGTTCGGGGGGAATGTTAATTTTATCTAAGCAGCACATAGAAGAACACGGTGGAAATTCCCGCGATTTGAGACTCTACGGACAAGACAATAACGGGGGAGTTTGGGCTATCTGCAAGATGAATTTATTGCTGCATGGAATTCCCAATGCTGTGCTTCAGAACGACGATACCTTGATGGTGCCGATTAAAGAGGGCGGGAATTTAAAGCATTATGACCGAATATTGAGTAATCCACCCTTTTCGCAAAACTACAGCCGGGGTAATAAAGATAATGATATGGAGTTTAAAGAGCGATTCCGTGTTTTTTGCCCTACGAGTGGAAAAGCTGATTTGATGTTCGCCCAGCACATGCTAGCGGTGTTAAAGCAAGATGGAATTATGGCGACAGTAATGCCGCATGGGGTACTGTTTCGCGGTGGTGAAGAAAAGAAAATCCGCCAGTTATTTATTGAAGAAGATAATTTAGAGGCGGTGATTGGTTTACCACCACAATTATTTTATGGGACAGGGATTCCGGCGTGTATTTTGGTGATGCGTCCTACAGGTGCTAAACCAAAAGCGACTCAAGGTAAGGTGTTATTTATCAACGCTGATGCGGAATTTCAGGCTGGACGCGCTCAAAATTCTTTGCGTCCTGAACATATAGAAAAAATTGTCTCAGCTTATGAAGATTTTACAATTAATGCCGATTATCCTGGGATTCCTGGTTATGCGGCGGTGGTGACTCAACAACAATTAGCTGACTACGAATACAACTGCAATATTCGCCGCTATGCTGATAATACCCCACCGCCAGAACCTCAAGATGTGCGATCGCATCTTTTGGGTGGTGTACCCAAGTCTGAGGTGGATGCAAAGCAAGAATTGTTTACTAGTCATGGGAGCAGTCAAAGGAGCAAAAACCCTAGACCAACTTTTTGAGGTGCTATTTCAAGACTATACCGCAGAAGAACGCGCAGCGATTAAATCCAAATACGTTGGTAAGAAAAACGTCCTCAACTCCAAAGAACTGATGAAGGACAAGGCTAGGCATATTTTACGGCACTATGTCACCCGGATTATGCAGGGTAAATTTAAAGCTCAGGTAGCAGCAAGCGATCGCGATGCTTGCGTTTTGTACCAGCAATATCTTACCGCAGCCAAAGACGAACTGATTCAAGAATTAGAATCAAATGCGATTATTCTGCAAAGTCTGAAATTAGAATCAGCACCTCCCGAATACCGCACCCTGGTACAAGCTTATCCTTACCTCGATACCATCAAGCGTTTAGAATTTGCGGCGATTATCTCCGCCAACAGCAAAAAAGACCCCCAAGCCTGGAAACAATGGACGGATGAAAATAACCATACCATCTACAAAAACCGCTTTTGGAAAAACTTAGATGAAGACGGTTTAGCTTTTTTAATTGTGAATAATAAACTCTTGGTAGGCTTCGACGCACCTTTAGAACAAGTGCTATATGTAGACCGCAGCTTAGTAGAACATGATTTATTACAAGCGATCGCTCGTACTAACCGCACTGCCGAAGGTAAAGACTACGGTTTAATTGTAGACTATTACGGTATCGACATCGCCGCCGCCATGAGTGTTTACGACCAAGAAGATGTCGATGGTGCTTGGTTTGATGTCCAAGAAGAACTACCCAAACTACACGAAGCCCATCAACGGGTAATGAACTTTTGGCAAGAACGCAACTTAAATATTTACGATGACAAAGAAGCTTGTGTAAATATCCTAAATCATGACGAGCGGTCGCGTGCAGAATTTTATCAACTTCTGCGGGAGTTTCTGCAAGCAATGGATGCCTTTTTACCTCGTCCGCAAGCTTTGCGCTACCTGAAGGATGCGAAAAAAGTGGGAGAATTAAAGAAATTAGTCGATGATATTTTTCGAGATGAACGCCCAGAAGACGCGAAAGAAAAAGTTCAAGCGTTGATAGACCAACACATTCAATCTCAGGGGATTAACCTGAAAGTTTCACCAGTAAATATTTTAGACTTAGACTTTGAGCAACGGGTACAACAAAGACGTTCCGTCGAAACTCGTGCGGCCCAAATGGAACACGCTATCCGTTACCACATCCGCACCCACCTAGACGATGACCCAGTTTATTATCGCAACCTCAGCGACAAACTAGAAGAAATTTTACAACGTTTGGGTGCAGATTGGAATGCGATCGCTACAGAATTTTTAAACCTAGCGCAAAAAGTCCGAGCCGAACAAACCGAAGTCAGCGAAAATCAACCATCAGTCAGAATTCGCCCCTTCTTTAATATTCTCATCGATACGCTGGAGTCACCAACACCCGAAATTACCGCCAAACTACAAACCTTTACCACCGAACTAGTAGACTTTATCTACAACCAAAGTTATGTAATTGGTTTCTGGAACGATTTGGTAGCTAGAGAAATCCTCTGTAAAAATATCTGGCTGAAATTAGAAGATTTAAATGTCTTCCCAGATAGTAAACTGGATAGTTTAGCAGACCAAATCACCCAATTAGCCGAACGACACGATGCAAATCGAGGGCGATGAAAACCATTAATGTTGGAGAACTTTCTTTTGAACTGCGCGAAAGTCCCCGTCGTCGCACAGTTGAAATTACCATCGAACCCGACGGTCAACTAATCATCACAACACCACCTCAAGTCCCTGTAGAAAAACTAGGGAAAATTATCGAACAACGCCGCTTCTGGATTTACAGCAAACTCCTCAAAAAATCAGCTATCAAACCGCCATCTGCACAAAAAACTTATTTACCAGGCGAAGGCTTCCACTATTTAGGACGCAGTTATCGCCTGAAATTAGTAGACACCGCAGACAACCCCCTTAGATTTTACCAAGGACGCTTTGAACTTTTGCGATCGCATCAACATCAAGGTCGAGATTTATTTATTCAGTGGTATCGCGGACATATTCAACAGTATTTAGAATCAATCATTACATCTATTACTAACAGAATCGGCAAAGCACCGACTTCTATGCAAGTGCGCGAACTCGGTAATCGTTGGGGTTCATGTAATCCAAAAGGTGATATTTATTTCCACTGGCGGGTTGCTTTGCTTCCTAGTTCCATGATTGAATATGTGGTAGTGCATGAAATGGTTCACTTAGTTCAACCCAACCACAATAGAGACTTTTGGGATAGGGTAGAGCGAATCTTACCTGACTGCATGGATAGAAAAGAGTGGTTGGCGAAAAATGGCGCAACTTTCAGTTTATAAATATGGAGAATAACGGATTTGAACCGATGGCCTCTGCGGTGCGATCGCAGCACTCTACCAACTGAGCTAATTCCCCAAAATCTGTGCTAAGTCAAGAGTACTATTATCTCATTAACTCAAAACATTATCACCATAGATTATTCTAACATTCAGTTACCGATGGTTGAGGCTGCTTTTGGGAATAAACTTTTTGCACCCGTTCGAGTTCCAAATCGCTGAGATAATCAACAGTCCAGTTACAGCAGCGCTGGAGCATGTGGAATGGGTAAGTATTTGCGACGCCAACAACTTGCATTTGCGATCGCTTCGCCGCTTCGATACCTGCTGGAGTATCTTCAATTGCCAGACACTCTTGTGGTTGAAGATTCAATTCGGGATATTCTTGATTCAGGCGTTTCACTGCCAGTAGATAACCATCGGGTTCTGGCTTACTGGTGGTGATGTCGTCACCCGCGACAATGATTTTAAAATGTTCAGCTAGTTTAGCGCGATTGAGTACCAGTTGTATTTCTTTACGAATCGCGCCACTAACTAATCCTAGTTTTAGATGACGCGCTCGCACCTGAAATATTAAGTCTTCTACACCTGGATATAAAGGCAGTTTCTTTATTTTCTCTAGTTCCACCACATAGGCTTGGGCTTTGCGGTACAGCAACTGAGTTAGATAGTTTTCATTGCCTACTCTACCACGATTAGCGAGTAGTTGCTGAAAACAAACGCGATCGCTGCGTCCCAAAGAAGCTTGACGCTCACTCACTTTTTGGGGTTGGAGATTCTCTTGAATGAGAATCTCATCGATCAGTTGCAGGTGGATTGGCTCATCGTTAATGATGACACCATTAAAATCAAAGAGAACTGCCTTTAAACTCATGCCATTATGCCAAACGCTGGAGAACCAAGTCCCTCCAAATTATTATCTATTGATGTGGCAGTATACTGACGGACATTTTCGGTTGCTATTGGTTTAACGCCGCTAGTTACCTGATTTATCCACCATACATCCTGCGATCGCACTGCTTCAAATCCGGCTGCACCCATATTCGCTTCTATACTACTAGCAGCATACTCACGAATATATGGCTCCTCAAAAACATCATTAAGCCATTCTAACTGACGCAGAGTCTTCTGATTCCCATCTAGAATTAATACTTGTCCTCCAGTTACCAGCAACCGGAAGCTTTCTTGCAGAATTGCTAGAGACACTGCATCTGGTGTTTCGTGGAATAGCAAAGAAGCTGTTACTAAGTCAAAAGAAGCATCCCTCAAACCAGTTTTTTCAGCATTTCCGTGTCGCCAAAGTATCTCTAAACCAGCATTTCTAGCTTTATCTTCCGCCCTTACCAGCATATAGGGCGATAAGTCCAAACCAATAACTTCCGCTTCGGGGAAAGCCTGTTTTAACATTAAAGTAGTGGAACCTGTACCGCAGCCTAAATCGAGTATGCGTCGTGGTTTTACCTTCACGGCATCAACTAAAGCTTGACGGACAATACCTTCATTCGGTGGTAGAACATATTGAGTAACCGGATCGTAAGTAACTGCTGCATCGGAATTGAGATATCCGCCAGTAATACCGTGAAAGTTTTGATTACTGTAGTACGACGGAATTATGACATCATCTCGTCGATAGCGATCGCTCTCTTTCTCCCAATCAATACTATCAGCGTAACGCCGTAACCCGTCTTCATCAATCAAAAGACGCACTACAGGGGATAAAAAACGTTCCCAGATTGTATCTTGACGCACTGCCATATTGTGTCAGAACTTTAAGGAGCTATTTAAACAAAGTGATTTTCTTTACAAATTTTAATACATTTGAGAAACATCTGCTTTCTCCCTGTGGTAATAGGTTGACGCTTGTAATCTATTTTGTTACATTTGTAGTATATAAATGTAACTCCTAAAAGTAGTTCTTCAGCTTCACAAAAATTCAGAGAGCCAAATGAAAGACAATACAACATTTATATTGCTACAACTAACTAGTACAGCACGGCGGAAATAAACCAACCATCTAAAATCCGGGAAAAGCTTACAAAATAAGCATTCTTTCTTTTGCCTTTTGCCTTTTTACTTTTGCCTTCTTGTACTAGGTAATGGGTTATAAGTCATACCGATAATTATCACTGCCCTATACCAAATCCAAAATAGAAAAAATTATGCCCTACGAAAAGTTAGAAATTACCACACCAGCACCCGTCTTATCTTGGGCAAATCACTCTTTGGGGCCAGAAGAAACCAAGATGGCCAAGAATGTGGCATCATTACCATTTGTATTTAAGCACGTGGCATTAATGCCAGACGTTCACTTAGGAAAAGGTGCTTTAGTGGGTTCTGTAATTGCAACCAAAGAGGCGATTATCCCAGCTGCTGTGGGCGTCGATATTGGTTGTGGGATGAGCGCTATCAAAACATCATTTACCGCCGAACAACTAGAAGGGAAACTAAAGAAAATTCGCCTGGATATTGAAGCTGCAATTCCGACTGGATTCAACGAAAACAAAGACGTTGAAAAATCCGTCAGTAATTGGCAACACTGGGATGATTTTAAAGACTTGCATCGCGGTGTGCAAGACCTACAAGCTAAAGCAATGAAACAGATGGGTTCTCTCGGTGGAGGAAACCACTTTATTGAAATCTGCCTCGATACAGAGAATCAAGTTTGGCTGATGCTGCATTCTGGTTCGCGTAACATTGGCAATAAACTTGCCCAGTGTCATATTCACACAGCCAGAGAATTAGCAAAAATGGCAGGTAATAAATTGCCTGACCCGGACTTAGCTCACTTTGTCGCTGGTACGCCAGAATTCCAGGCATATTGGCACGATTTACAATGGTCACAAAACTACGCGCGTGTCAACCGTGATGTGATGATGGCGCGTTTTAAGCACATAGTTGAGAAGCATTTAGCCGGTGGGAAGGCAACTAAACCTTTATTGCAGGTTAATTGTCATCACAATTACGCCGAAAAAGAAGTGCATTTTGACGAGGATGTATACGTTACTCGTAAGGGTGCAGTCCGTGCCCAGACTGAAGATTATGGGATTATTCCTGGTTCAATGGGGGCAAAGTCTTTCATTGTTAAGGGTAAAGGTAATGCCCACAGTTTTTGTTCTTGTTCTCACGGTGCAGGGCGTTTGTTATCTAGAAATAAGGCAAAAAATGTCTACACACTTGATGATTTGATTGAGCAAACAAATGGTGTAGAATGCCGCAAAGATGAGGGCGTGTTAGATGAAATTCCCGGTGCTTATAAACCGATAGAACAAGTTATGGAAAATCAAGCGGATTTGGTTGAGGTTGTAGCAACGCTCAAGCAAGTTCTTTGTGTTAAGGGATAAGTTTGTCGAGTGGGCAATGCCCACCTTTTTTTATTTTTTAAACGCAGAGGTACGCTGAGGGAAGCGCAGAGGTACGCTGAGGAATAGATGATTGTTTTAAGTGAATTGACTGAACAAATAGAGCCAGTCCTAGCCTCGGAACGCCTTGGTGTTCTTTATACAGCAGTTTGCAAGTAAATGAGGTATGAAATCAATTCGCAATTCGCAATTCGCAATTCGCAATAGTCAGCGTCCATAAAATTTCGCCTTTTGTATCAGGTGCGTTACACTACTGTTAACGTACCTGATTGCGTAAAAACTACTTAGGTAAAACCTGCCGTAGTGCTGCTAAAAGTTGGTCAACACTTTCTTTTCGACTATTAAAGCCCATTAATCCCACGCGCCAAACAAGACCCGCGAGTTCGCCAAGACCACCGCCAATTTCAATATTATGTTCATTGAGTAACTGCCGAGCGATCGCTTTCCCATCTATCCCGGCTGGAATACGGACAGTGGTAAGCGTTGGCAGTCTATACTCTTGCTCAACGTGCATACTCAGTCCTAAATTCTCTAAACCTTCCCAGAGATATTCTACGTTCTTTTGATGCCGCTGCCAGGAATTTCCTAATCCCTCTTCTGCAAGCAAACGTAGTGCTTCCCGCAATGCATAGTATAAATTAATCGGTGCTGTGTGGTGATAGGTGCGTTCAGCGCCCCAATACTTGCCCAGCAACAACATGTCTAAATACCAGTTTGCAACTTTCGTTTGCCGTTGTTGCAATTTCTCAACTGCACGCGCACTCATTGTAAAAGGAGAAGCACCGGGCGGGCAACCTAACCCTTTTTGGCTACAACTATAAGCTAGGTCAACTCCCCAAGCATCCAAAAACAAGGGGACACCACCCAAACTTGTCACGGTATCCACTAATAACAAAGTGCCAAATTCACGACACAAATCAGCCACCCCTTCCAACGGTTGACGTGCGCCGGTGGAAGTTTCGGCATGAACTAGAGCTAAGATAGCTGGACGATGAGTTTTTAAGGCAGTTTGGAGTTCCTCCAAGTTGAAAACTTGTCCCCAAGGTTTGGTAATGGTTCGCACATCAGCGCCATAACGTCCAGCCATATCTACGAGGCGATTACCAAAATAACCAGCTACACCAATTAAAACCACATCACCGGGTTCTACAGCATTGGCGATGGTTGCTTCCATTGCGGCTGTTCCCGTACCGCTGACTGCAATGGTAAGTGAGTTTTCTGTTTGCCATACGTAGCGTAGCAACGACTGAATTTCATCCATGAGTGCGAGAAAAGCTGGGTCAAGATGCCCAACGGGTGAAGTATTCATCGCTTGCAGAACTGTCGGATGGGCATTAGATGGCCCTGGCCCCAACAGCAGACGGGATGGAATTTCTAGCGGCGTGAGTTGCAACCGCCCGGAGTCGTTAATTGAAATTGTTTGCGTCATAAATCTCTCTTCATTTAGACGATACTTACCGGATCATAGAGCGAACGCATCACCAATATTTTAGTGAATCTGTCATTTGCCAGAAGATGCGATTACGGCAAAGTAGGCAAAGTATTACAGTGATTCAAACAAATGTGTGAGAGTATATTTATTCACTCACCTGGAGACACAATTATGGTTTTTGCTGGCAAACGACCAAATAATTTAGGTATTAACAACGGTAAATTAGCATCCTGCCCTAATTCCCCCAATTGCGTTTCTAGTCAGAGTACAGATGCATCTCACCAAATTGCACCACTGACTTTTGCATCTACTCCAGAAGAAGCGATTACTAATCTTAAACAGATTATTGAGTCTTTACCAAGAACCAAAATCATTACTGACAATAAAGATTATTTATATGCAGAATTTAAAAGTGCTTTACTGGGATTTGTGGATGATGTAGAATTCTATCTAGACCGGAATACCAATGTTATCCATGTGCGTTCAGCTTCACGTTTGGGTCAGAGCGATTTGGGTGTTAATCGTCAACGAATAGAGACGATTAGAGCCAAGTTCAAGTAATTTGTAATTGAACTAAAGACTGGAGATTAAAGACTGTGAGACAATTTTGGATTTTGGATTTTGGATTTTGGATTTATTCTCGCGTTTAAATTCGGGAGCCACTGCGTTGGACGGGTTCCCCGGCTTGAAGCAGGTGGCGTGGGCTTCAAACCAATTTAAATTCTAAATGAGAGAATTTTCAATCCAAAATTTAAAATTTAAAATCTAAAATTCGGTGAAGATCAAGAAGTAGTTGAGACCCCAGTCAAACCTGGAATGACGATTGTGTAATGTGGTGTGGTGTTTCACCGAAAATTATGAATTACGAATTAGTTAAACTCTGCGATCGCAATATTTGTGAGACTTAATTTATTTAAAAACTTTGACTCCCGACCCCGACTGATGATTGCTGTCGGACTTGCGGTATTAGTTTCAGTAATCCTGCCGCCTTGGCTGCACTTACCCACTCGCATTCTCTGCGCTTGGGACTTTGGTGCTGACTTTTTCTTAGCCGTAACGTGGTGGAAAATGAATAAGGCTACGCCAGAAAAAATTCGCCGTTATGCTGAGAATGAATATGAAGGACATTTGGCTATATTCATGCTGGTGATAAGTGCAGCTAGTGCGAGTGTTTTAGCCATTGGGTTTTTACTAAATGATAAAAAAGGATTGTCAACAATTCTGCTTACCCTACATGTCCTACTTTCAATTATGACCATTATCGGTTCTTGGTTACTAGTGCATACGATGTTTGCAGTGCAATATGCACACAGCTATTACAAATATATTAATCGTAATCATAGTGAAGAAATCACCAGAGGTTTAGATTTTCCTGATAACGACTGTCCAGACTATTGGGAATTTTTATATTATTCATTTGTAGTCGGCATGACCAGTCAAGTTTCAGATGTGCAGACAACATCACCCGATATGAGGCGCTTGACTCTGTTACATGGCATATTATCCTTCTTTTTCAATACCACCATTTTAGCGATGAGTATTAATATCATTGCATCGTTGATTTAAATAAAAAAGTAAAATTGTAAGAGTTAAACACAAAGAAAATGACCGACACACCTTTCCCTAGCCGACTAGACCGTGCTGAACAAATAATTTTAGGATTAGCTGAAAGACAAGCTAATACCCAGACACAAGTAGATGAACTAAGGCAGGAAATGAGAGAGCTTACAGCGAGTGTTAACAACCTTACAGATAATGTTGACCGTGTTTTAGCTCGTAGTGCAATTTTGGATGACGTATTGCTTGAGTTACGTGATAGTCATGAACAACACCAGCATATATTTTGAAGAACATCAACGCACTACTAATGCTGCATTACAAAGCCTTGAATCAATACTTTTGCAGTTAATTAGAAACAATTCTTGAGATAAGTAGGTCGACAGAATAAAACCAAACTATGTTAACAAAAATGAACGACTTTTGACTTTTGACTTTTGACTTCCCCGTTCGCGTAGCGTCTCGCAGAGAAGGGGCTGACCGGATACCGAGAGTAGTGGATAAGCCTACACCGTAGTGTAAGAGTATGTCACTAAATTAACTCGCGTGTTCCCAGTCACTAAGTAACTCATGTTGTTGTGCTATTTTATGGCATTTACGGAATGGTACTTTAGGAGTACCAATACTCCTACCAGGAAAAGACTGTTTTTTCGTCTTGGTAGGTCTATTTTCTAGGGTTGTTGAACTGAACTGTTGGGTTTTCATTGGTAAATAAATCTCTGATTAAAACCTGAGCACCAATTTATAACATCAATTGGCAAACGGCAAATTTCTGAAGAAAAATAAAAAGTTTATTTACTCTCAACTGGTTGCGGCGTTAGCGAACGCAAGTGCGTCTTATAGAGAAGCGGTAGCATTTTTGAGCTGATTACCCAACCCCAATCCCTTATCCCCATTACCCCTTATCCCCAGAGGGGCCCCACCTTCCGCAGTCCTTTTTATGGTTAATTGTGCCCAATGAGACTAAGGATCGCTGTAGCTAAATCCACTGGATCGACAGGTTTAGGTAGATGTTTTTGAAATCCTGCTGCCATTGCTTGGTTGTAGTTAAGTTCTCCAGCATAAGCAGTCAAAGCGATCGCTGGAATTTGTCCGCCTTGCTCTGGCGGTAATTTTCTCACTTCGCCCAGCAACATATACCCATCCATTAAGGGCATTCCAATATCGCTTAAGAGAATATCTGGCTTTGACTGCACTAATGTTTGCAGCGCTTCATCTGCTGATTCAACTGCCGTTACCGTTGCGCCATATTGTTCCAGCGCAAAGCTAAAAAACTCTCGCACATCAGCTTGATCGTCCACGAGCAGGATTTGGACTCCCGCAAGTAATGTATCGTCATTACTGACTTCTGGTTGAGAAGCCTCACCACTGCTAACTCGCAACTCAGAATTTTTCAGCAAAGGTAGTTTGACTGTGAAGGTAGCCCCTTGTCCTTCTCCCAGACTCTCTGCCTGAACTGTACCACCGTGAAGTTCTACTAAATGGCGCACAATTGCCAGTCCCAATCCCAACCCGCCAAATACTCTGGTTGTCTTAGCATCTGCTTGCCGGAAGTAATCAAAGACGTAGGGTAAAAATTCTGGGTTAATTCCTTTACCTGTATCAATTACCTGGATTTGAGCGTCTAAACCAACTTGCTCTAGACGCACTTCTACAAGTCCTTCTGTGGGTGTGAATTTGACGGCATTGGAGAGGAGATTCCACATCACTTGTTGCAAGCGATCGCCATCACCGAGAACTTTGCCGATATCATTACTTAATACCGTTTGAATTTGAATTGATTTGGCTTCTGCTGCTAAACGCACCGTTTCTAATGCAGATGCGATCGCTATTTTCAAATTCACTGCATGGAGATTTAACCTAACCTTACCTTGCAAAATCCGCGAAACATCAAGTAAATCTCCAATCAATTGGGTTTGTAACTTGGCATTGCGCTCGATTGTTTCCAATGCCTGGATTTTAGTAGCTTCGTCGAACTTGCGGGTTCTGAGTAACTTTGCCCATCCTAAAATCGGATTCAAGGGAGTTCTAAGTTCGTGGGAAAGGACAGCCAGAAATTCATCTTTAATGCGGTTGGCTGTCTCGGCTTCTGCCCTGGCAATCTTTTCAGCTTCGTAAAGTTGAGCGCGGGCGATGGCTTGTGCACACTGTTGTCCCAGTGTCAACATAAATCCCCGGTCTTCTTCATTAAATATTTGTCCAGTAGTAAAGCTTAATCCCAAAGCCCCAATTACTTTACCTTCTACCACCAAGGGAATGGAAGCCAAGGCATTATTCCCTATAACAGTCACAACATCTGCTAAGTCAGGATATCTCGCAATCATGGCTGCTAAATTTTCTAAAAAAATCGGCTGCCCAGTTCTGACTGTTTCTGCTATTTGGTTAGGTGCTGTGATGGGAAAAGTTGTCGAAGTATTTATCAGCGTTTGCGGATAGCCAATTGCTTGCACAACTTTTAGGGTAGTATTTCCCTCAGTAAGTAAGACAACGGAACCACCAGTAGCTTCCAAGGCGGCAATGCCTTGGTTTACCACTACATCGGCTACCTGTTGGGGAGTTAAGGCTTCCGAGAAGGCAGCAGTTATTTTTTGTAAAAGTATGGTGCGATTGACAGACCGTTGAGTTTCCTGGTAAAGTCTGGCGTTGTCGATGGCTGTCGCCGCTCGCCGAGCAATATCTTCTGCTAAAGCCAAGTCTGTTTGTTGATAGTACCGACCAGATTCGGCGGTAAAAAAAGAGATTGCTCCAAATAATTGCCCACGGGAACGAACTGGAATTACCATCAGAGAACGAATACCTAGACTTTGCAGCAATTGTAGATGTTCGTCGTCTTCAGACATCTGTAGAAGATGTGAGTCAGATAATTCAGGATAAAAGATAGATATTCCTAAGCGTAGCTGCCGTACAAGCTGTTTGGCTTTGGTTTTGGGTCGATAACGCCGTCGGATTTCGTCTAAAATATTTAGTTTTGTGGAATCGGCAATTGCGATCGCAATTTGTTTACTTGACCAATCTTCCTGGAAGACATCTACAATACACAAGTCGGCTAAAGTTGGAACTGCTAGATTAGCTACATTTTCCAAGGTGATTTCATAATCCAATGAGCCAGCTAGTAAGGTGCTGGCTTCGACTAAAAAGTTTTGTGTGGCTTCAACTCGTTTGCGATGGCTAATATCCTCAATAATCCCTAATGCATACATTGGTTCAAGGTTCGCATCCCAAACTGCTGATGAAGTTAGGTTTGCCCAAACGATAGAACCATCTTTGCGAATGTAACGCTTCTCTAGGGAATAACCACTAATTTCTTTTGCTAAAACTCGCCGAGCATTTTCCCAATCAACTTCTAAGTCGTCAGGGTGGCTAATTTCCTGAAAGTTCATTTGAATTAACTCTTCATGGCTATACCCAGTAATTTCGCATAGGGCAGGATTAACTTGCAGAAATCGTCCATCCAACCCTACTAAAGTAATACCGACAGCTGCCTGATTGAACATTGCCCGAAACCTTTCTTCGCTTTCTCGCAAAGCAACTTCTGTTTGCTTTGCTGCTGTCACCTCTGCCAAAATAATCCCAATTCCTACCGTTTCACCGATTGCGTTATCAACTGGGTAATAGTTGCCCAGCCAGTAACCGTAACGTCTTGGTTGTCCTCTTGTCTCACCGCTGATTTCCATATTCAGCAGGGGTTCTCCAGTATCTAACACGCGCTGTAACTGTGGCTCTAACTCAGCCGCCATCGCTGCCAACACTTCCCTAAATTTGCGTCCTAGATGTTCTTCTATAGCTAAACCGTTAATGTCAGCGAAAACTTGATTAATGCGGATATATCGCAGTTCTTGATCCAAAAAGCATACAGCAATAGGAGCCGCTTCTAGCAGCGCATCTAGAAGAGATAGAGATTCAGCATAATGGACTAAAGCTTGGTGGATGTCTCGATAAAGTTGGGCATTTTCCACTGCTAAGGCAGCACGATGAGTAATATCTGTTGCTAAAGTTAGGTCAGTGCGATCGTAGCGATGATCCGATTGGGTGTTGATAAAGGTAATACAGCCGAGTATGCGCCCTTTTGCGATTAACGGCACAATCATTACAGACTTCATCCCCAATTGCCGAACAAGTTCTAAGTGTTCCTGATTCTGAGTAGTTGCTACTAATAGCGAGTCAGATACCTCTGAGATTAATTCGCTTTGCCCGGTTTGCAGTACTCTGGTAATTGCACTTGCACCCTTGTAATCTGTCACATACTCCTGAAGTTTACGCGCCAACTCTGCTTGCGATGGGTCTGCATGGGCAATGGGTAGGCGGCGAATGGAACCATCTTCATTTAAAATATCGACGCTACACCAATCAGCTAGCTGAGGAACTGAAATTTTGGCGATCTGTTGTAAGGTTTGTTCATAATCTAACGAAGTAGAAAGTACACTACTAATTTGGGCGATATAGCGGAGTCTTTCCTCAGCCTGTTTGTGCTCTGTAATATTTACACCTGCACAGGTAATACCTAAAATACTATTGTCTGCATCCCTTAGTGGTTCAACTAGCAAATCATAAAAACAGTCTTTTCCAGAAGTTGTCAGATAAACTTCTTCACGGGTTGCAACACCAGTCTCTATTACCTTTAGCTTAATTGCCTGCAATTGCGCTGCTACTGAGGCTGAAAATAGTTCATTATCAGACTTACCTAACATTTCCTCAGCAGTGTCTAGACCTTGAGGATTATGAATCCACTGATATCGCAAATCGCGATCCTGCTGAAAGACCACGATATCTGAACTACTTAAGGCTAATCGAAATCGCTCCTCACTAACTCTCAGCTTTTGGAGATTTTCATCAGCCCGTCTTTTAGCAGTTTTTAATGCCTCACATAAGATACTAAAGAGCAATCCTTGTAATGCAAATAACCCAATTCGCACAGAATTGGATAAATCAAAACTCAGCTCATAAGCTGGAGGGAGAAAAAAGTAATCGCTCAGTAACGCAGACAAGGAAGTTGCTAATAGCCCTGATTTCAAACCACCATACCAAGCGCTCACCATGACAGCGCTAAAAAATAGCAGGAAAGAAGTTCCATTCATGCTTAACCAGGGGTCTAGCATTAACATTAGCACTAATGCAAGTGCGACAATTAATACAACGATGCCATAACGCAATAACTGAGAATAATGAATATGGGGCATGAAAAGTTCTTGGAACAACCAATACTCATTGCAGAGGCTGTACATACCCTAAGCTAGTTTGCAAACTTTAGTAACTTATCTCAAGATAGATTTTTGCTGAGTTATAAAAACATCTTTTGCTAGAGGTTAACTTGTTATTTATCTGATATGTAAAGGAAAAATCTAACTCGCTCCCTCAAGATAAATGATACTGTTTTGCTAAAATAAAATACTAAATATACAAAGCTAATTAATTTATAACAAAAACTATAGAATAATATCTGGCTCAGGATCGAGATAAACAGAAAATATTGGCTGTAGTTGTGAGATAACCTATTTATCATCCAACTGCTTTTTTAATTATAGCTATAGTCACACAGGTTAGGACAGTGTTGATTGCTCAAACTTTTGAAAAAATTAGATTTTTACTCAGCACGGGCTAAACCTTAGCTATCCGCTAACAGCACTCAGCAAGCTATACCTGATCATTTGCCTGATTTACCAGAGGATAAATACATACTTTGACTTGCTAGAAGTACTTCTGCTGTCTCATATCTAAGAGGTTTAGAGAACACATAACCTTGACCAAATTCGCATCCAAGTTCCTGTAACCATTGAAGTTGTTGTGGTGTTTCAATACCTTCTGCAATCACGGCTAATCCGAGTTGATTGCTTAAAGCAATAATAGTACTAACAACCTGATAATTCCGGTTCCCTTCTTGCATCTGACTTACAAAAGAGCGATCAATCTTCAAATTATCAGCAGGTAAACGATGGAGATAATTGAGCGATGAATAACCGCTACCAAAGTCATCAATGCTGATTTGAATCTTTCTGTCCTTTAATTGGGTTAATAAATCAATTGTTTGACTGATATTTTCAATTAACATGCTCTCGGTAATTTCTAGGGCTATGGAATCGCCTTCTAAACCCGTTTGGGCTAGTGTTTGATCGATGCTATTAATTAAACTAGCTTGGCGAATATCTTGAGCAGAGAGATTAATACTCATCTTGAGTGGGAAGTGACTAGCAAACTTGGTTTTCCAGTTTGCTAGTTGTTGACAAGCTTTGTAGAACATCCAGCGATCGATTTGCACAATTAGCCCCGTTTCTTCGGCAACAGGAACAAATTCCTCCGGCAAAATAAACCCGCGAGTTGGGTGTTGCCAGCGCACTAATGCCTCAAATCCAATCAGCCGAACTGCTTGCTGCAATTCTCTACTAACGTGTTGGGTTGACCCGCCATAGGCATCGCCAAGTATGTCAACAATCGGCTGATAGTATATAACAAATTCTTCTCGTTCGAGAGCTTTACGGATATCGGTTTCTAGAGTTAGCCGATTTACGGCTTGAGTGTGCATTCCTATATCAAAAATTTTGTAGGAACTTCTATCTTGGGCTTTGGCTCTATACATGGCAATATCGGCATCTCGGAGTAAATCGGAGGCGTGAGCATAGTTCTTTGTTTCTAAGACGATACCGATGCTCGTACTGATAACTACTTCAGAATCATTAAGTATCAATGGTGTTTGAAAATCTTTCAGAATCCGCTCAGTAATTTGAATAGCTTTTTCAATACCAGAAATATCTTCCAGCAGAATTACGAATTCGTCACCACCGATTCGAGCAACTAAATCAATCTTTCGCAGATGAGTTTTTAGCTTCAAAGCAATGGTTTTAAGTAGTTGATCTCCAGCTAAATGTCCTAAGCTATCATTGATCACTTTGAAGCGATCTAGATCGAGAAATAAGACGGCGTAACGATAGGTTTCTATGCGTTTGGCTCGGTCAATCGATAATTCTAGCCGTTCTACTAAAAGCGTCCGATTTGGTAAATCTGTCAATGGATCGTGCAAAGCGTTGTGAATAATCAGTTCTTGTGCTTGTTTGCGATCGCTCACATCTAATAAAACACCATGCCAAACAATATCCCCGTTTTCTCGACACTCCAAACGTGCATTTGCCTGTACCCACTTGAGTTTACCAGAGGGTGTAACTAATCGCCATTCATAAGAGAATGGGTTTAAAGTTTGAGCGCTTTGTTTAGCAGCCGCATAACATCCGGCACGATCATCAATATGGATTTGTGCCAAGCAAAGAGAGGCATTTTCTAAAATTTGATCTGGTGTTAATTCTAGAAGATCCAGACAGCCGAAACTGATGTATTCAAAGACAATAGAACCATCAAAATGATATACAAAGCTATAAATTATTCCCGGTATATTAGATGCTAATGTTTGTAACAGATTTTGGGCTTGTTGGTGCTCTGCCCGCACCTGAGCATCCCGAAGTTCTCGACGCACCGCCACTGACAATCGGCTTAAGTTATCTTTCATTACATAATCATGAGCACCTGCTTTCATCATTTCCACAGCAGATACTTCGCCGATTGTGCCAGAAACGAGAATGAAAGGAATATCTTTCTGACTCTGCTTTGCTATTTCCAGAGCCATAGGAGCATTGAATCCAGGCAATCGGTAATCTGAAATTATCACATCCCAGGTACGGCTATTGAGGGCTGTGTGTAGCTCTTCGACCGTTTGGACACGTTGCCAGATTGGATTGAAACCACCGCGACGCAGTTCACGGATAACTAACATGGCATCGATTTCTGAATCTTCAACCATCAGGACGTTCAAGGGTTCACTCATGCCTCATACCTCATCATCTTTTTGGTAAAATTTGAGTTAATCCGCCACATTTTCATCCCAAACAACACCGATTAGCTGCTAGGAAATATGGCTAATAGATGCACCAACGATTTGCAAGCTGGTGAGTAAACGAGCGTTCAAGTGGCTGGCTAATCTCGCCCTTGTCTGCGCTCAAATGAGAAATGAAAAATAGTTTCTTTTAAGATACCTGCTTAGTTAACTCGACACTCCTCCTAGTAAAGATTCGGGGAAGTTTGCCTACCTTTAACCAGTTGCTTTGAGCAACTTGTCTGGTTAATTGAGATGGTAGCTGGATTGACGCCGTACTGTACTAGTAGCATAAGGCAGAATTTACGTATTCACGCATTCAAACAGGTATACAGCGTAAGCGTTTCATTAATTTGGAATGGTCTGTTTATTTCCGCCGTGTTGTACTAGTGTAAATATATAAATAATCAGAGGTTTGACTATTGTATAATCTGGCTTGCGAGTCAACCCTACTTTGCTCCTCAATGTCATAATTGAAGGCGGTTGAAGTATGCTAGAAATTCCTGAATATAAAATTTGGGCAAAAATCCATGAAAGTGCTAATTCACGGGTCTATCGGGGAATTCGGGAACGGGATCGTTTGCCTTTAATCTTCAAGATTTTGCAGAAAGACTACCCTACGCCAGAGGAAATCACGCGCTATAAGCTGGAATACGAAATTACCCGCAGCTTATCATTGGAAGGTGTTATCCAGGCTTACGACTTGCAGCAATATCAAAGTACTTTTGCGATCGTTCTGGAAGATTTTGGAGGCGAATCTTTAACAAAAATTATTGCAACTAGAAGGTTTTCCTTAATCGAGTTTTTGAAGTTAGGTGTTCAGATTGCTGAAATTTTAAGTGAAATTCATAGTGCAAATATTATTCATAAGGATATTAATCCATCCAATATTGTTTTAAATCTAGAAACACAACAACTGAAAATTATTGACTTTGGGATTTCAACTGCCCGATCGCGGGAGACATTAACTCTCAAAAATCCAACCGTATTAGAGGGAACATTAGCTTACATATCTCCAGAGCAAACAGGCAGGATGAACCGTTCTCTGGACTATCGAACTGATTTTTATTCATTAGGTGCTACCTTCTATCAACTGTTGACCCATCGGCTGCCCTTTGAATCTAGTGATGCTCTGGAGTTGATTCATTACCATCTGGCTCTAAATCCTGTTCCACCAGATGTTATCGATCCAGAAATTCCTGCAATAGTTTCAGAAATTATTCTGAAACTATTAGCTAAAACAGCAGAGGAGCGATATCAAAGTGCCTGGGGAATTAAAACTGATTTAGAACAGTGTCTAATTCAGCTACAAGATACGGGACGAATTGAGCCTTTTTTGTTAGCGCAACAAGATATTTATGATAAGTTTTATATCCCGGAAAAACTTTATGGTAGAGAAAGGGAGGTTGAGACATTATTAGCAGCGATCGCCAGAGTCGCAGGTAATAGAGTTGATCGGGAAAACTCTATTTCCCTACCTGCTTGTGGCAATCTGTCTGCTTCTCAAGTTGAACTGATGCTGATAGCAGGATACTCCGGGATTGGTAAGTCAGTATTGGTGCAGGAAATTTATAAGCCGATTACCCAACAACGGGGCTACTTTATTTCAGGCAAATTTGATCAGTATCAGCGCAATATTCCTTACTTTGCGATCGCTCAAGCCTTTGAGTCACTGATCAAACAATTACTGACTGAAGAAGAAGTACAGCTGTGTCAGTGGCGAGATCACCTCTTAGCTGCCCTTGGCTCAAGTAGTCGCGTCATTACCCAAGTAATTCCTACATTGGAATTAATTGTCGGCAATCAACCAGACGTACCAGTTCTACCGCCAATAGAATCCCAAAATCGCTTTCACCAAGTCTTCCAAAATTTCATTCGCGTCTTTACCCAGTCAGAACATCCACTCGTCATTTTTTTAGACGATCTCCAGTGGGCAGATAATGCCTCGCTAAAGCTGATTCAACTGCTAGCTACCTCCACCGAGAAACAATCTTTGTTGTTGATGGGGGCATACCGAGATAACGAGGTGAATACAGCTCATCCCCTGACCCAGATGGTTGAGGAAATTCGCCAAGCTGGAGCAGTAGTGAACCAACTTTCACTGACAGCATTAAGTCTACCTGATATCAATCAGCTGATTGCCGATACATTGCACTGCCAATCAAAGAATTCCCTGCCCTTGGCGTCACTGTTGCAACAAAAAACTGGTGGTAATCCCTTTTTCATCAATGAATTTTTGAAATCTCTCTACACTGAAGGGTTACTGGAATTCGATCGCCAAACCAAGAAATGGCAATGGTCGATAGAACTAATTCAGAATCGGGGGATTACCGATAACATTGTCGAGTTGATGGCAGGCAAAATTCAGAAGCTCAACGAAAAGACGCAGCAAGTGTTGCAGCTATCTGCCTGCATTGGCAACTCATTTAATCTGGAAACCCTGGCATTTGCCGCCCAATTATCCCAACAAGAAGCCGCGCAAGCTTTGGGAGTGGCGATCGCTCAAGGGTTGATTTTGCCCATGAGTAATGCCCACAAATCGGTTGTATTGGATGTGCCCCTCCCTAGCAATCCTGCCATTGAATATAAATTTGTTCACGATCGCATTCAGCAAGCAGCCTATTCTTTGATTCCAGAAGTTAAGCAAAGAATTATCCACCTGCAACTTGGACAATGCTTGCTACAAAATACTCCAGCCGAGCAACGAGAACAAAAGATATTTGATATCACTAATCAACTCAACTTGGGCAAAGCACTGATTCAACAGCAGTCAGAGCGGAATGAACTAATAGAGTTAAATTACTTGGCAGGTAACAAAGCCAGCGCCTCCTCTGCATATAATTCAGCCTTGCAGTATTTTCAGACGGGCTTGGCTCTATTAGGAGAAGATTGCTGGCAAAGGCAGTATGACCTTACCCTAAAGCTCTACATCAAGGCGGCGGAAGCAGAATATTTGAATATTCATTTTGAGCGGGCAAATATCCTGGCACAGATGGCTTTAAGCAACACTGCAAACTTACTTGATCGCGTCAAAGTATACGAATTGCAGATGCAAATTTGCATGGCACAGCTCGAAATGGTGAAAGCGACCGAGATTGGTTTACAAGTTTTGGAACAACTCGGTATTTCTCTGGTGATTCTAGAAAAAGAAGAGAGCCTGCTGATCAAGTTGCCTAGCCTTACTAACTTATCAGCCATATCTGTGATGACCGATCCCTACAAACTTTCTGCTATGCAGATTTTGAAAATGCTATGTAGCTCCGCATTTATGGCGAAGCCGGAAATTTCTCCCCAGATTATCATCACCATGATCAATCTTTGTATTGAGCATGGCAATTCACCACTATCAGCGTTTGCCTTTGGTATGTATGGCTTGCTGCTGTCTGCAACAGGTAGCATTAATGAGGGATATCATGCTGGAAAAGTTGCTCTAGAGTTACTCGAAATTTTTAACACCAGAGAACTCACCGCGAAAATTTATAACTTATTCAATTCCAACATCAGAGCCTGGAAAGAACACGTGAGAAATAGCATTGCTCCTCTGCAAGAAGCAGTGCAGATTGGGCTGGAGACTGGAGATATTGAATGGGCTGGTTATGCTGCCGCCAACCTCTGTAGCTATATGTTTTTCTCTGAAGAGAATCTGGCATCTACTGTACAACAACAGGCAATCTATATCGACCTCTGTATCAAAATTCAACAAGATATCCCAACCCACTTCACTCAAATATGGAGACAGCTAGGGTTGAATTTGTGCGGATTAGCTGAAGATAAATATCGATTGATTGGCGAAAGCTTTGATGAAACTCGTATGCTGCCACGTTTAATTGCAGCGAAAAGCGGCACGGTTCTGTACATTTTTTATGTTGCTAAGACTATTCTGCTGTATCACTTCAGCGAGTATGACCAAGCACTAAAACAGGCAAAATTGGCACAACAGCAAGCCGGTGCTGCCTTTGGGTTTATGCAGGTGGCAATTCTTAACTTTTACCATTCTCTGGCGCTTTTGGCGGATTATTTGGAAGTTCAGCCTAATTACCAACAAACTTATCTACAACAGGTTGAGGCAAACCAGAAACAGATGCAATTCTGGGCACAGCACGCCCCGATGAACTATTTACACAAGTGGCAGTTGGTAGAAGCAGAACGGCATCGGCTATTGGGTGAGATAGTAGTAGCAATGGATGCCTACGATCGCGCGATCGCCCTAGCAAGAGAAAATAAATACCTGCAAGAAGAAGCGCTGGCCAACGAACTAGCAGCAAAGTTTCATCTGGCAAACAACCGGATGACAATTGCTAAAGCCTATCTGCAAGAGGCAAGGTACGCTTATTTAAGGTGGGGTGCAACCGCTAAAGTCCAAGACTTAGAAAGACGTTATCCCCAACTGCTAGAACTGCGATTTGAAAGAACTGGAACAGGTAAAGTTAACACTACAGAATCGGCTGCAACCAAATTAGAAGCACTTGATTTAGAAACAGTGTTGAAAGCCTCCCAAGCGATCGCCAGTGAAATTTTGTTAGATAAACTCCTGGCAAAACTGATGACTATCCTGATTGAGAATGCCGGGGCGCAAAAGGGTTATCTGATTTTGCCAACACAAGATGAATGGCGGGTTGAGGCGATGGGGTCGATTGGCAATGAAACAGTAGCCGTTTTGCAATCAATTCCCCTAGAAGCAATATCAGCAGACAGCACTCCTTACTTGCCAACTGCCCTGATTAATTACGTAGTTCGCACCCAAGAAAGCATCGTCCTCGATAATGCTGCTCAATTGGGCAACTTTCAATCTGAACCCTGGATTGTGCAGCACCAATCGAAATCAATTCTTTGTGCGCCTCTTTTGAACCAGGGAAAACTAACTGGAATTGTCCTTTTAGAAAATAATCTCACCACCAGCGCCTTTACCCCAGAGCGAATTGAAATCTTCAGTTTACTTTCTACTCAGGCAGCTATTTCCATTGACAATGCCCGTTTGTGGAAACAGGAGGCAGAACTAAATGAATCCTTACGGGCTGAAATTGCCGAACGCCAACGAGCCGAGAAAGACCGCGATCGCCTAATTACCATCCTAGAAGCATCCACCGATCATATTGGCATGGCTACTCCCCAAGGCAATGTTTTTTGGAATAATACTCAAGCCAGAAAATTGGCAGGCATACCACTGGATGCAGACATTACTACCATGAATATCCCCAAATACCATCCCCAGTGGGCATTAGAGATTATCCAAAATCAAGGCATTCCAGCAGCTATCCAAAATGGGATCTGGGTTGGTGAAAGCGCTTTGTTGGGCGGTGATGGCAGAGAAATTCCGGTTTCGCAAATGATCATTGCTCACAAAGCCACAGATGGCAGTCTGGAATATTTTTCTACGATTATGCGCGATATCAGCGCCCTGAAAGCGGTAGAGGCAGAAGTCCGCCAACTCAATGCTGAATTGGAAGAACGAGTAATCCAGCGGACAGAGCAATTGCAAGCTGCTAACAAAGCCTTAGAGGCTTTTTCCTACTCCGTTTCTCATGATTTACGAGCACCGCTGCGGGCGATCGTTGGCTTTGCGAGAATGATGCAAGAAGATTACGGTGAGCAACTCGATGCGGAAGGCAATCGTTACCTAAAAATTGTCCGAGAGAATGCCAAACGCATGGGTGAGTTGATTGACGATTTGTTGAACCTATCCCGCCTAGATCGTAAAGAAATGTCCCGGCAGCCCGTCTTGCCAAATGATATAATTCAACACGTGCTGAGTGATTTAGCCCCAGATTTGCAGGGTCGTCAGATTGAGTTTGCGATCGCCGATTTACCTATATGTCAGGCTGACCCTTCACTGCTCAAACAAGTCTGGATAAATCTATTATCGAATGCGATTAAATACACCCGCTACAAATCCCCTGCTTATATTCAAGTAGGCTATGAGGTTATGAATGGGGAAGGAGTGTATTTCATTAGAGATAATGGAGCCGGATTTGATATGCGGTATGCCGATAATCTGTTTGGGGTATTCCAACGTCTACACCGCGAACAAGAGTTTGCAGGTACGGGGATCGGACTAGCGATCGTGCAACGCATTATTCAACGCCACAGTGGACGCATCTGGGCCGAAGCAGCGATCGATCAAGGCGCAACCTTTTATTTTACCCTTCAAGGGTAAATTAACCCATGATATCAAGTCCGGTTAATCACTTATGATTACTGGATCTATGCAAAAATCCCAAAAGCCTCTTTCCCCCTGCCCTCTGCCCCCTGCCCCCTGCGGTCTAAATGATAAGTCTTTGACCGGAGATGATATGAGTGACCAACCCATCGATCAGCCCAATGACCCATCTTTAAAGCAACCAATTTTCATTGTATTAGTTGAAGATAATCCTACTGATGCCGAGCTAACTATCCGAGCATTGCGTCGCGGTAGAATTGGCAACAATATTCAACTACTTCAAGATGGAGCCGAAGCCCTAGATTTTCTCTTTTGTCGGGGAGAGTACGCCCACCGTAGCATGACGAATCAACCCAAAGTCATTTTGCTAGATTTGAAACTGCCAAGGGTAAGTGGATTAGAAGTTTTACGGCAACTCAAGTCTGATCCACGCACACAAATGATTCCAGTTGTGGTGCTGACCTCTTCTGCTGAAGACCAGGATATAATCGAGAGTTACCAGCTTGGGGTGAATAGCTACATCGTCAAACCTGTTGATTTTGAACAATTTAACCAAGCAGTCCAACAACTTAGTTTTTATTGGATCTTGTTTAATCAATTGCCAGCTTTGTGAAAGGGATTGAGGATTGGGGATTGGGGACTGGGGATGGTGGGGCCCCCTCTGGGGATAAGGGGTAATGGGGATTGGGAAGAATTTTTCCAAACTCCTAACTCCTAACTCCTAACTCCTAACTCTCCCACTCAGCATTCAGCAATGTGATAGTACTGCTACCAATTTTTCAATATGTACTACTTCATGAGTTGCCATCACAGATATTCTGATTCGACTTGTGGGCACTGTCGGGGGACGAATTGCTGGGGCAAAAATGCCAGCATCTCTTAGCTGTTTTGCAGCTTTGAGGGCATCTGTAGCATTAGGCAATTGAAAACATAATATGGGTGATTCAGAAGGCAGCAATTTCAGGTTAGGTAACTGTTGCAGCAAAGTTTTCAAGTAATGTATATTCTCCCACAATTGGGCACGATGTTGCGGTTCTTGTTGCACAATCTTGATTGCTGCTAAGGCTGCGGCTGTATCAGCAGGTGAAAGCCCAGTGGTATAAATCCAACTGGGTGCGCGGTTCCGCAAAAAGTCAATTAGGGCGCTACTTCCTGCTACGTACCCGCCTAAACTGCCTAAAGCTTTACTCAAAGTGCCAATTTGAATTAACTGCTTTCCTGTACACCCAAAATGTTCAACACATCCAGCACCAGTTTTTCCTAGTACCCCACTGGCATGAGCTTCATCGACTAGCAGCATACAGCTAAATTCATTAGCAAGATCCAACAGTGCAGGCAATGGACATAAATCGCCATCCATGCTGAAGACGGTATCAGTAAGAATCAAACAGCGTCGGTAATTTTGCCGCTGCTGGTTCAACTGAGTTTTTAATACTGCCATATCACAGTGCGGGTATTCCACAACTGCTGCACCGCTGAGAATCGCTCCATTTTTCAGACTGGAATGATTGTACTGGTCAGAGAATATTAAATCACGCTTGCCCACCAGGGCGGTAATTGCACCCAAATTGGCTAGATACCCGGAACTAAATACCAGGGCATCTTCTGTTTGTTTGGTAAATGCGATCGCCAACTCTAAATCTCTGTGTAATTCTCGATGCCCACTGAGTAATCTCGAACCAGTACTACCAGTGCCAAATTCAGCAACGGCTGCGATCGCCGCTGCCATCAAACGCTCATCTCCAGCCAATCCCAAATAGTCATTGCTGGCAAAATTAATTACCTCTTGCCCAGCTAAAACCACCGTTGCACCCGAACGACCATTGATCGGTTGTACTGAGCGATACCAGTCCGCCCGATGAATTGTTGCTAAGGACTGTTCTAGCCAAGCATAAGGGTCAGTGGGCATGGGGAGCAGGGGAGGCAGGGGAGGCAGGGGGAGAATAAGAAATAACTAATGACTAATGACTAATGACCAATGACTAATGACAAATGACAAATGACCAATGACAAATGACTAATGACAATTAAACTTGTTCGCTGCTGAGATGAGCGATCGCTTGTTTAATCCAGTCTTCGACATAGGCATCTTTAGGTAGTCCGATGTCTTCGCTGACCACATGCAGGGCGTGACTGACTTCATGGGCAGTATATCCCAAGGCGAAGAGGGTCATTTGCACTTCTTCGAGAATTCCCGGTGCTGGCCCGCCTGTGGCAACGAAGAACCCGGCTGATTTGCGCCACTCGACTAATTTGCTTTTCAGTTCCAAACAGATGCGTTCGGCGATTTTCTTACCGACACCGGGAGCCTGAATTAATATTTGTGTATTGCCAGCGATAATTGCTTGGACTAAATCTGGTAGTTCCAGAGTGTCTAAGAGTGCGATCGCTAAGGCTGCACCAATACCTGTGACAGTCAGCAAGTGGCGAAATAAATCGCGTTCGGCTGGGGAAGCAAAGCCATATAGAAAGGGCACTTCTTCACGAATTTGCAAATGGGTAAAAATTTGCGCCACTCCTCCCGACTCTGGTAATTGATTTGCTAGCCGTTGAGGAACTTGCAAATCATACCCCAAGCCATTTACTTCCAAAGTCAGAATTACGCGATTAACACCAATTGTTTGGATACCAGCCACTATACCTTTTAAATAACTAATCATTACAAGAGACCAAAATAATTTAACAAAGTGTAGGGGTTTAAATCCCCGGCTTCTATCAAGCCGCAAGTGTTGTGGCGGGGTCTAAATCCCTGTTACAACACGGAAAAAGCGAATTGCGTTAGCGCAGCGTTAGCGAGTCTTCGAGCGTCATTGCGAATTGCGAATTGCGAATTGGTTTAAGCCTTCGATAATTCCACCTGCACAAAAACATGAAGCCAGGTAGCGGTAGTCTGCGGGATACTCATTGTGCCATTGGAGTAACTCTTTGCGGGCATTCCCCACAATGATTCCGCGTTCGTTGCCTACAGCAAATAAAGCAATATCATTACCTAAATCACCACAGACAACTGTTTGTTCTGCTGCAAATTTCCACTTTTGGCGCAAAAACTGCATTGCTTGACCTTTATCGCTGGTCAGGGGTACAATGTCAAGGTCTATTCCGCTACTGTAGATTAACTTTACATTTAATTTATATTTCTGCAACTTTGCTTCAAGTTGTGGTAATATGCTTTAGTTTTAGCAGTTCTGCCGGGGTATAGTAGGGGGTGCAGTGTGAAACAATTTCTTTTAGTCACCGACCTGGACTATACCCTAGTAGGTGATGACCAAGCAATGGCAAGGTTAAATCAACGGCTAGAACAGCATCGTCAACAGTACAAAACAAAGATTGTTTATTCAACTGGGCGATCGCTTTTTCTTTATGAAAAGCTTACAGATAAAAAAGCACTTTTAGAACCAGATGTACTTATATGTGCTGTAGGTACGGAAATTTACTACAGTAGCACTAATACTATAGATCCCAAGTGGTCAGATAAGCTTTCTGAAGGTTGGGATAGAGACTTAGTTGTAAAGATATCTAAAACTTTTAGTGAATTAAAGCCCCAGCCAGAGAGCGAGCAAAGACCTTTTAAAGTTAGCTATTGGTTTGAAAAAGAAAAAGAAATCTCTGGAAATTGTTTGTCAGACCTAGAGTCTCGTTTGCTAGAGCAAGGATTAGATATTCAAGTTATCTGTAGCCTTGGTAGCTCTACTCATATCAACAACCTTGATAATAATTACAAAGATGGTAAAGATTTAGAGATTCAAGTTCTAGATATTCTGCCACGTAAGGCTAATAAAGGTATGGCAATGACCTTTGTACGTGAAAATCTAGAAATAGATGTAGCACAAACTGTTGCTTGTGGCGACTCCGGTAACGATATTGCCCTGTTTGCTGACAAGAAAGAAAAAGGTATTATCGTCGGCAATGCAAAACAGGAATTGCTGAAATGGCACGAAGCTAACCCAAACCAAAATCGTTACTTAGCAAAAGCTCAATTTGCGGCTGGAATTGAAGAAGGTTTGCAGCATTTTGGATTTTTTGAAGGATAAAACTTAATTGTTGAGTTCAATTTAATTCGACACACTAGAAATTTTTCTATCCCTTGAAGCCCCCAATTCTTCCAGCGCATCAATTTGGGCTTCGTCTAAACCTTTAACGCCCAAAATATTCATACCCTGATATAGTTTACCAAGTTCTATGGTATTAATACTAATATTAATATAGGACTATGATTTGATTGCGTGAAAAAACTCCGTACAACTCGAAAAGCCTTCAGCCCTATTCCCTACTCCCTACTCCCCATTACCCCTTATCCCCAGCTACGTAAATAATTTCAGAAATCAAATATGATTCCTATATCTCCCTCTACATCCCAAAACTTAATAGTCTGATCTTGGCTACAGCTAATAAGTCTCTTGCCATCAGGACTAAATACTACGATTAGCATATCCTTTCAGGGTCTGTTTAGATTTCCATTTGTCGTTTTCGTTTTCCCAATGCCAAAGTTTGACGGTACGTCCATCACTACCGTTTATTAAAAGTTTAGGTTCGTTAGTAGGGTTAGGGCAAAATGCAGAAATGTTGAATATTGATATAAAACTTTACATTTTTAATTATACTAAACCTAAAAAGCCTAAAATTGTCAACATAACATCATCTCTTCAAACCAATGAATATAACTGATTTTCTGACACATACAATACTGAAGATAGCGGAATTTATCTAATAATGTATTTCCCCATTGTTCGGGAACAGATAAAATCTGTAAAATTAGATAAGCTATCAAACTTACATAGATTTGTATGGTGATACCATTGACGTTTTTGGTAATTAATTTGTCAAGTTTTAAGTGCATCTTTAAAAACTTCCACAACAATTCAACTCCCCAACGTAATTGATAAATCTCTCTAATTTAATCATCACTAACGGCGGTTTCTTCCGACGCTGGTAAATTAGTCACATTAACGTTGTTTCATGAATAAACAAAAGGATCAGATTTATCGTTTGATTTCTTTTTGAAGGATCAAAGCGATGTCTACAACAAGCTCGTCTACACACCTCTATATGCACAAATTTGCTCGTTTTTGTGTTGAAATAGCCGAATATTATCAGTACATATTATTACTAGATTCTTTTTTTACTCTGCACACTGTATAAATGCTAGAATCCTCAAGTAGACAGTTAGGATACCTAGATGCCAGTTGTAGCTAACTCAATCAAGTTTGGTACAGACGGCTGGCGAGGCGTTATTGGTGACGAGTTCACCTTTGAACGCCTAGCCCTGGTCGCGCCAGTTGCAGCCAAAGTATTATATAATACATATTTTTCTACAGTGGGTAGCCGGACAATAATTGTCGGTTATGATCGCCGATTCATGGCAGAAGACTTTGCTCGTGCTGTTGCCGATACTGTTACTGCTGTCGGTTTTGATGTGCTGTTGAGCGAGAGCTATGCTCCAACCCCAGCTTATAGTTGGGCGGCAAAACAACTCAATGCTTTAGGGGCACTGGTAATTACAGCCAGTCATAATCCCGGTTCATATTTAGGGTTAAAAGTCAAGGGTTATTTTGGTGGGTCGGTACCGCCAGAAGTTACACAAGAGATAGAAGCACTGTTGGCCGAAGGAGTACCACCCGCAGCAACTCCAGGCAAGCAAGAGAAATTCGATCCTTGGCCTAGTTATACCAAAGCACTAGAACGTAAAGTTGATATTGCCAAAATTAGAGAAGCGATCGCATCTGACAAATTGACGTTATTTGCTGATGTCATGCATGGCGCTGCTGCGACTGGATTGGCGAGACTATTAGGCAATCAAGTCAAAGAAATCAACAGCGAACGCGACCCCCTCTTTGGTGGCGGTGCGCCAGAACCCTTGCCTAAACACCTTTCAAAGCTATTTGAAGTCATTAAGACTCACCGAGAAACCAATAAATCAGGTTTAACGGTGGGATTGGTATTTGATGGAGACTGCGATCGCATTGCAGCGGTGGATGGAGAAGCCAACTTCCTAAGTTCCCAAGTCTTAATCCCAATATTAATCGACCACTTAACCCTGCGGCGCAACTTTAAGGGTGAAATAGTTAAAACTGTTAGTGGTTCCGACTTGATGCCCCTTGTAGCAGCACTACACAACCTGTCAGTCTTTGAGACAGCCGTTGGTTATAAATACATCGCTGACAGAATGTTAGCAGCAAAAGTGTTGCTGGGTGGCGAAGAGTCGGGAGGAATTGGCTATGGCAGCCATATTCCCGAACGCGATGCCCTGCTGTCAGCCTTGTACGTTCTAGAGGCGATTGTAGAATCTGGTTTGGATTTAGGTGAGTATTATCGCCACTTGCAGCAACAGACAGGGTTTAGTTCAGCTTATGATCGCATCGATTTACCCTTAGCAAGTATGGAAGTGCGATCGCGTCTTTTGCAACAACTGCAAACCCAACCCTTAACGGAAATTGCAGGTAAAACAGTGATTGATTGCCAAACAATTGACGGCTACAAATATCGCCTAGCTGATAAAAGCTGGTTAATGATTCGGTTTAGCGGGACTGAGCCAGTTTTACGGCTATACTGCGAAGCCCCAACAATTGAGCAAGTGCATCAAACTCTTGCTTGGGCGAAACAGTGGGCGGAGTAAAATTAATTATTAGTCATTAGTCATTTGTCCTTTGTCCTTTGTCCTTGGTAAATGACCAATGACCAATGACCGATAACCAATGACTAATGACCAATGACCAAATTACTTGTAGTAGCCACAGGAAATCCAGGTAAGTTACTTGAAATGCAAGCTTACCTGGAAAATTCTGGTTGGGAATTAGCCCTCAAACCGGAAGAATTGGAAATTGAAGAGACGGGCGAAACTTTTGCCGCTAACGCTTGTCTAAAAGCGTCACAAACTGCTAAAGCTACGGGAAACTGGGCAATTGCTGATGATTCAGGCTTGCAAGTAGATGCCCTAAATGGCGCACCAGGGGTGTATTCTGCACGTTACGCCAAAACCGACTCAGAACGCATTGCTAGGGTACTCAAAGAATTAGGCAACGAGGTAAATCGGCAAGCTCAATTTGTTTGTGCAGTGGCGATCGCTCGTCCTGATGGTGCGATCGTATTACAATCTGAAGGTATTTGTCGCGGCGAAATTCTCCACGTACCTCGTGGTGATAGTGGTTTCGGCTACGATCCAATTTTTTATGTGCAAGAGTTGCAATTGACCTTTGCTGAAATGACACGAGAATTGAAGAGGTCAATTAGCCATCGAGGCAAGGCTTTTACGGCTTTACTTCCGCAACTAGGCACATTGTTTAGTCCTGAGTCCTGAGTTAGGATGAAAAACTGATTTAAGAAATGAAAAGCTATCTAAGAATTAGTACTTTTGGCGTTGCAGAATAATCAGACTAAATATAGCAATCAAGTAAAATACAACAAAGGCTTATGGTATCAAAGCTAAAAGTGATTTACCACAAATTTTCAAAGTGTAAATGCTATTTACCTTTATTGCTTGGTTGAGGCAATTGCCTCCCTAAGTTTTTGAAGAGTTGCTTCTGACCATTTATTTATGCAGCTGGTTTTTCCAGCAGGAATACGCATATGGTAAATTGGATTGTTACGTAAAGCTAAGATTTTTATTCTCTGAAGAACATCATGGTTACGTATATTTAAAAGTTCAGCTAAATGAGTACATGTATAAGGATAATGTTCTTCTTTAGGAAGGCTAATCGCACTCAAAGCAATATCTGTATTATCGAGATTAGTTGTGACTCTTAAAGCAGCATCTTCAGAGCTTCCATTTCGTACAGCTTCAAACTGACCTACTACTCTGTTAATACTGTTCTCCAATCGAGTCAGCTTTCGTGTCAATTGATCGCTAACAACTGAAGATAAAATATCTCTGAGCCTATCTTCAGACACCTCAATCATAGGGCTAGTACCCTTACGATTGAGGCGTGCTTGGCTTAATGGGGTTACATTATTAGCTTCTGAGTTCGGCTCAGATGACATAAACAAATCCTCACGCTACATTGGAATGTTGGAATTTTTGTTGAAGACAATCCAAAATATCATTTTCGGTTTTTTGAACGATTTCTTCAATTTCTTCCTGCGATAATATGTTACCCAACTCTTCCTGCAAAATTGCTATTAATTTTTCATAACTAATATGAGCTTGAGTTTTAGCCAAATATTTAGCTAAATTTTGACCTAAATCTAACCCCGCAGATACATCACAATCTACTTCATCTTCAAGTTGAACCGCCCACTGTAACCAAGAATTACTCGATAAATACTGCATTGCTCTACCCCTTCCTGACTATCCATAACCAAGTTAACCAGCTAACTAGATTGGCTGAGTATTTTCTCAGCTTGGTCTGATGAAATCTCAAAGTATCTTAGTCCTTGTTTATTGGAATCATATCCCAAATCAACCATTCCAAATTTTCTGTAAAAATTTTCTGCGCCAGGTAAGGAATGTAAACCAATCCTACCTTTGTAATCTAAATCAAAGCTATGTTCTATAGCGAACTTTAGTAAACTAGTTCCAACACCTTTATACATTGGTGGATTTTCTATAGAGCGACGATTCCAAGGGGCTATAGTTAAGTAATCTACATAAACAAGATTCTTAGTAGATTCTAAAAGGGAACGATAGCAATCTAACTCCAAAATCATAAGTCCTTGAGTAATCGCTTCACATTCTAATGCGAGCCTTTCATAATTCGGCGTTGAAAGCTTAAAAAATTTATCTATCCATGACCAATGACTGTCTTCTTCAGATGAGTTTTGAAGTCTTTGTTTCCAAAAGGTTTCAAAGTCTGAAATATGTTTAGAAGATAGATTACATAATTCTGCTTCAACTAAGGCTGAGTCTTTAACACGGAATAAGGGGAGCTTAACAATCGCATTCAAGGCAACAACTCACAAGTTTAAATTAAGCTAGACAAGTAAAAGTTCAGATTTCTTCTCGTCTACAGTTTCAAAATAAAATTTTTCACCTTGCTCTATACGTTGCTCAATCAGCCCCATCATCCGTAAAGCTTGCCGTAACACTGCTGACTTATTCATGTCCTTTTTTGCACTAAGACTATTTAGTAGCTCAAGCTCAGTGTCCGACAAGTTAAGCGTGATTAAAGTTTTTTTGCTCAAAACATTTTTACCTTACATTTTTACCTTTATTTTTTATATATAGATTATATATCAAATATACATAGTACATGCGTTCTATGTCAAGAGTAAAGCTAGTTTTTGTCGTAGCCTGTAGCCAGTAGGACATGGGAATATGCCTATATGTAACTTACGGAGTCATATATAGGCATATAGTTCAGAAGCTGATCAAAACTTAAACTGCTTCTGTGTTCTTTTCGCCAGTGCGAATCCGAATCACTTGCTCAACAGGCGAGATGAAAATTTTACCATCGCCGATTTCACCAGTGCGGGCAGCAGCAATAATTTTGTCTACCACCATATCAACCTGATTGTCGTCAACTACGATTTCCACTTTGAGTTTTTGCAGAAACTCAACGGTGTACTCAGAACCACGATACCGTTCAGTTTGACCTTTCTGCCGTCCGAACCCCCGAACTTCAGAAACAGTCATGCCAACAATACCAGCGTTAACTAAGGCAATTTTCACCTCATCTAGTTTAAATGGGCGGATAATAGCTTCTACTTTTTTCATCTTCTTGACTCCTGACTTCTACTAGCTTCGTTTATATATCTAACCAGATCCGCTGTCTGAAGCTGTAACTAGCAGTGCTTTTCCTAAAAAATATGTAATAATTACAACTTTTTTAAAGTGTAAGTGCTTTACTTGAGGGTTTATAACATGAAAAGTGGCAAGGATTTATTAATTGGATAATCTTTAAGGTTCTAACATAAAGAAATTGCTGTCAATTTAGCATTTTATGTAGCTTTTATAACCTAAAAATAAATTGTTCCCGCCATTTAGCAGATTTGCTCGGATATTTTAGAGAGTGATTGCAGACAAATTGCACGGTAGCCCGAAAGCCTGCTATTGCTTCTGACTGTGGGAATGTCAACTAACGTTTCTGATGTTCAAACAAGGGACGCACAACGAAATACCCAGCACTAAAGGCAGTTAGCATGATTAACAAGATGGTAATAATTAACCACCAGCCATTGAGTCCCTTGACATCTGGCTCAGTAGTGGAATAATAACTGACTTGTTGCTCTTCTATAAAAACTGGTTCTGATATCGGAAAATTCATTTCCATTACAGGTGCAGAAAAGTCTTGGTGGCGGCTTTTTTCGGCTGGTTGTTTGGACACAACAGATGGATGCGAACGAGAAACCTGCTGAGGTGAACGCGCTTGTGTTACTGGCTGTTTGACAGCACTTTTAACGTCGCCAGAAGCTTGGTTAGCTTGGGGATAATTAGCTGTAGTAGCATGGGAATCCACAAAATTTTGCAAACGAGAAAAAGACTCAACGACTTTGGTAATTTCTTGGCGTAATAGTTGATTTTCTTGTGCTAGTTGCTGATTTTGGGTGGTGAGTGCATTTAGCCTCGCCTGTGCTGCTTGCAACTCTGTTGACAATTCCCTGTATACAGATAGTGGTACAGAGGGAGGGTAGGGTTGAGTAGTCGGTATTGGCGAATTTTTGTGAACAGAACCTATGGTTGTTCGCATCGGGGGCTTGGTATTAAAAATCAAAGTAATTAGATCGTACAGAGATGCTAACAGAGATAGTCACCCCTGAAACTATGCCCAAGAATAATAGAAAAATACCGAAAGGGCAAAGATTTTTTATTTGAGCATTGGGGATGAAGTACTGAGAAAACTTTTCTCTAGTCCCTAATCCCCAGTCCCTAATCCCCAGTCCCTAGCCCCTAGTCCCCATTGCCCCTTATCCCCAGAGGGGGCCCCACCTTCCCCAGTCCCCACAATGGGAAGAAGTGTCCCACAGGGCCTTGCCCTTCGCCAATATCTAGGGCGTAAGTGAGTGCGGTAGTCACATACTCCTTTGCCTGTTGCACTGCCTGCCACAAATCTTTTCCTTTAGCTAGATTAGCAGCGATCGCAGCTGATAGTGTACAACCAGTACCGTGGGTATTTTTTGTCTCTACTGGTTGGCAAGTCAAAACTTCCAACTTGTCCCCATCAAACCAGATATCAACGCCACGCATATCTGCCTGCATACCTCCGCCTTTGACTAAAACAACCTTCGTCTTTAAAGTCTTGTGAATAATTTCTGCAGCGGCTTGCATATCCTCTAAAGAATTAATTTGTAAACCGCTCAAAATTTGGGCTTCATAGCGATTAGGCGTGATCACAACCGCTTTGGGAATCAGGGTATGGCACAGAGTCTTTATAGCATCATCATCAATCAATTGTGCTCCCGTGCGTGACACCATTACTGGATCAACTACTAAATTATTGATTTGTAAAGCTTCTACTTGCTGGGCAACAGCAAAGATAATTTCCTGATTGAGCAACATTCCCGTTTTGGCAGCTTGGACGCCAATATCCTCAACTACTGCCTGAATTTGCGCCACAACAGCCTCTGTTGGCATAGTATCGACCCTTTTCACTCCTAGAGTGTTTTGTGCCGTGACGCAGGTTATAGCACTAGTACCGTGGACACAGTGAAAAGCAAAGGTACGTAAATCAGCTTGAATTCCTGCACCGCCACCGCTATCTGAACCAGCAATGGTTAAAGCAACAGGTATTCTGGAGTTGATTTCAGTGTTCATATTATAAAGATTAAGTAAGTTGGCGTTATCAAACCAAACTATCTCAAAGATTGATGAACTAGGCTAAAAGCCTCTTCCTCTTGCCGATTTCAAGACTGATTCCACTAGACACTTCCATAGTTTTTTTAAAACTGCTGTAAAAAACTTTACAACATTCAGGATATTCACTGATATCAAGTGCTATTTGTAAAGGTTACTTTTAACTAAGTTCACAAAGCTCAGTTACACCGCTTAAAACAGGTTCAACTAAGTTGTTACATTAGTCTCCTTAAGTTAAAGGGTCAACCTAACTAAAGTTTCAACTAATTTAACTTTGATCGCTTTAACTTTAAGTCCCCAGTTATCAGCCAAGGGTGAATTTTACCATGCAGATTTGGCAACCTCCTCACCTAAAACAACACAGAAAGTTCAGAGGAATTACTATGCCAAATACGATCGTTTTATTGAAAAAAGCAGATGCTAAAGCTGGTTTGCAAAGAGCAGCGATGTCTACGACGGGCTACGCCTACGTGGCTGTTAAAGATGAAGATACAATTCAATTCAACTTTATCCAGTCTAGCTAAAAGGATGTCTGACGACAAGTCTGAAGTAGAAGCATCTACACGCTAATCGTCCAATTACTCTCAACAAAACTCTGACGATTGACGGTATCAATATTCCTGATTTAACCATCAACGGTTGACAGGAGAAAAATTTTTCAGGTTTACAACAGCGTTTCTATAATCGACGCAATTTTAAGTTGCGATCGGACAACTCTGACTGTCCTTAACAGTGCAGATAGATGACTCATTCAAATAACTACTTAGCAACTGAAGAAAGTTGCTGAGATTGTACTACCAATTTCCCTTACACATATTCGGAGTAAACAAATGGCTGGCAATACATATTACGTTTCTGCAACAGGTAGTGATAAAAATAAAGGCTTAGACGAAGAATCTGCATTTCTCACCTTGGGTAGAGCTGTGTATGAGATGAAAACAGGCGACACGCTCTACGTCATGAATGGAAATTATCAAATGAAAGGGGTTACGCTTTTAAACTTGAATGGCTCACCAGATAACTGGACAACAATAAAAGCTTATCCAGGGGCTACGCCGACGATAACAACAACGGGAAGTGGCATTAATATATTGAGTTCATCCTACGTGCGGATTGAAGGACTTGATATAAAAGGCAATCGGGAAAACATCACTCTCGAATATGCCTTGCAAGAGAAGGATAACCTTAAAAATCCCTTGACCAATAGTAATGGAATTGCTGTTAATGCATCGAAAAACGACGCTGGTGTAATAACTGGTACTAATCCCCATCATATTGTCATCACTGGTAACACAATCCGTAACTTTCCAGGTGGAGGCATAGCATTCAGTAATTCAGACTATATAACTGTTGAAAAAAACATTGTGTCTGGAAACGCTTGGTATTCGGCTCACGGCAATCAGGGAATAACCTCTCTCCACAGTTTTAATTTTGATAACAATACCACTGACTACAGAACTATTTTTCGAGACAACATTGTCTACGATAACCAAAGTTTAATTCCGTGGAAAAATGGAGGCACTGACAAAATCACTGAGGGACATGGGATTATGCTTGATACTACCAATATCAGCAAAGATAATGTGGCCTATACAGGTAAGGCATTAATTGCAAATAACATTACTTACAACAATGGAGGTGCAGGCATTAATGTTTTCAAAGCTACCAATGTTGATGTTATCAATAACACGGCTTACAAGAATGCCCAGGTTCTTCCAGCTTCTGGAGAGATTGGTGTTACTTACTCGGAAAATGTACGTGTATACAACAACATTTTGTATGCAAGCGACAATCAAAATGCTAATAGAGTTAAGTATGCCACAAATGTCACCTTCGATCGCAATCTTGTTTATAACTCGGACCAATTCCAAGCTTCAGATAATTTAAACGCTACAGGGTTACAAAATCTTTTGGGTCAAGATCCTCAATTTGTTGATGCAGACAATGGAAATTTTGCACTCAAACCTGGAAGTGTTGCGATTGATGGTGGTTCCAATGCCTTCAATAGCATCACTAAGAGGACTCCTCAGGATGGTGATGGTAATGGTAGTACAGTCGTTGATATTGGTGTATATGAAGCTCCCCGCAACTCTACCAAAACCCCAGAAATTCAAGTTCTTAATGGCACAGTTAATATTACAGATGGCAGCACTACCCCCATTAACTTTGGTGAGACTCTCGTTGGTGAAACCGTAACTAAAACCTTTACCATCAAGAACACCGGTATAGCTGCACTCAAGCTGAGTAATCTAAAACTTCCCGACGGATTTAGTTTGGTTGGAACTCTTCCAACAAGCCTAGCTGCCAATGCTTCCACCACCCTTTCGGTGGCACTCAACCCCACTACAACCGGCGTCTATAGTGGCAGCCTCAGTTTAAACAACAACGATATTAATGAAAGCCACTTTGACTTTGCCATTAGTGGCACAGTTAATGCCCCAGAAATTCAAGTTCTCAATGGCAATGTTGATATTACAGATGGCAACACCACTGCCATTAACTTTGGTGAAACGACTGTTGGTGACAGCTTAATCAAAACCTTTACTATCAAGAACACCGATACAGGCATACTCAAGCTGAGTAATCTGAAACTTCCTGACGGATTTAGTTTGGTCGGAACTCTTCCAACGAGCGTGGCTGGTAATGCTTCTACTACCATATCGGTAGCACTCAACCCCACTACAGCCGGTACTTATAGTGGCAACTTCAGTTTAAACAACAACGATAGTAATGAAAGCCCCTTTAACTTTGCTATTAGTGGCACAGTTAAACCCGCTCCTGCCTCGGAAACTCAAGTTCTCAATGGTACTAACTCCAATGACACCTTTGTTATCCGACGAGGCGATGGCAGTTACAGCATCACCAACTTTGGTGCTGTAGGTACTGGCTCAAATCCTTCGGCTGCGGTCATTGCCAAGATAGATACCTTACAATTTATTGGGGCTGAATTGACTGCAAGAAATCTGCAATTAACTCAAAATGGCAACAATTTAGAAGTCAGCTTTGGAAATGTGGCTAATACCAAAGTCACTCTGCAAAACTTTAAGTTAGAAAACCTAGACAACTTAGCCGCATCGTCAACAAGACCTGCTATTGGCAATATCATCTTTGACGGAGAAGACAGTGTTACCAAAAGCTTTGATGTGATTAATGGCAGCTCCACTCAAACATATATTTCTACAGCAAACACTGTCACTTTCCTCAATGACTTGAACAATAACATCAGCGGTTTTTACAGTTCCAACGATGTGATTAATGGTCAAGGGGGTAATGATACCATCGATGGCAGCGGTGGTGACGACCTGCTGCGGGGTGGTACTGGCAACGATCTTCTGATTGGTGGACAGGGCAACGATACTCTTGTGGGTGGTACAGGTGCTGACTCTTTCCTCTACGACACCAATTCTATTTTTAATAGCGCTGTTGTGGGTATTGATACCATTGCTGACTTCAATCGCTCTAGTGGTGATAAGATTGTCCTCGATAAGACTACCTTTAGTGCTATTACTTCTGATGTAGGAACGGGTTTTAGTAACGCCAGTGATTTTCAAATCACCAGTTCAGGGGCACTTAGCAATGGTGTAATTGTCTACGACCGGATGACTGGGCAGTTATTTTACAATCAAAATGGTAGCGATGCTGGTTTCGGCAGTGGTGGTCAATTTGCACAACTTACTGGTGCGCCTAATCTTACTGCCTCTGACTTCATTATTCAAGCATAGCTGGGTCGGGTCAACCGAATGCAAGTGTAATCCAAACATGAATCGAGTTTTAAGGCGGCTTTCAATTAGATAGACCACACCCATAGGAGCGCAACATTTGGTGAAAAAGAAGGTAGAGATGTAGCCCGTGCTACGTCTCTACAAAGGTTTTTGGATAACGTATATTTAATTTATGGACATGTTGAATAAATGGCAGTCAAGTAAAAGCCATTCCAAAAAACATCTTTCTAATAAAAACGTCATTGCCTATGAATAATATCACTACTAGCGATCTAACTTTTTGACCAGAAATAGCCGTCTTATTTGTCACTTATAGTTTTAATATAATTACTGCTGTGGTTGCGATCGCAAGTCTTGTAATCGCCCCTGCAAAAACTTACCCCATTCTGTTGCCAAAGGGACTTCTGTAAACGGAACCCGCACTGAGTTAGTAGATTCAGAAAATAGAAATTCTAATTCTATAGAACGACCTCTTTCAGGTGGATTGTTTATATCTACTGATTTTTCATCTACTAACACCTGGATTTGTTTGATATCAAGCAAGGAGAATGTTTCTAGTTTAATCGGCCCTTGAGGCGTGGGTTTTCCCCAAGTTATATTGTTATCTTTTTGACCCAATACAGCATAAATATCATACTTAGCCCGTTCAAATTGCTCCGCCCAAGTGCGATAGGCTTCGACTTTTTGATACTCCTTCGAGCCTTGCCAAGCCAACCAGAAAAACATTACTAACAGGGGCAACCACAAAAGACCACGTTCCATCGTTAAAAAAATCCTGATTCCTGAATACAACTTGTAACTAAAAGTGCAAAATCTACCAACAAGGGGTGCAGATAAGTTATGGTAGTGAGCAAACTGGCAAAAAGCGGTGATGAGTTAATATGAGAAAGCTTATATTATTGTGCTTGTTTGTCATTGGGCTGGGAGCTACCATATTTAGTTTCCTGAATTTTCAGGGATTGGCAGCCAAAGGAGAGTTTGAGACGATTTTGCTTGATTTTCGGGAAGATATTCCATCACTTGTAGTGGAACAGGATTTGCAAGCGATCGCCAAACAATACAACGTTACACCCCAATTAGACAACAAGTTTTCCAAAAAAGATAATGTATATATTATCAAGGGCGATCGCCAACGGCTCCAAGAACTGAAAAAATCTCAGTTTGCCCAAGCTACAGAATTCATTGAACCAAACTATATCTACAGCAAGATTCCACAACCAGGTAAAGCCGCTTGGCTAGCTGAATTTTTAACACCCCAAGAAGATGAAGAAGCAAATCCTTCATTAACTGGCCCCAATGACCAATATTACAGCAAGCAGTGGAACTTGCACAAAATCGGTGTTGAAGGGGCATGGAGTCAAACCAAAGGCAGTGGCATTACAGTCGCAGTGATTGACACTGGAATTACCAAGGTTCGCGACTTGTATGAGACAAAATTCGTCAAGGGCTATGATTTTGTTAACGACAGAGAAGAAGCCACAGACGATAATGGTCACGGTACCCATGTTGCTGGAACTATTGCCCAAGCCACAAATAACAAATATGGCGTCGCTGGAATTGCCTACGAAGCCAGTCTGATGCCGCTGAAGGTACTCAGTTCTTATGGCGGTGGTACTGTTGCCGATATTGCCGAAGCGATTAAATTTGCTGCTGATAAAGGCGCAGATGTGATTAATATGAGCTTGGGTGGTGGCGGTGAAAGCAAGTTGATGAAAGAAGCGATCGAGTATGCCCATCGAAAAGGTGTAGTTATCATTGCCGCTGCGGGGAATGAAAATGCCAATGGGGCAGGCTATCCAGCCCGCTATCCCTATGTTATCGGCGTTTCGGCAATTGGCCCAGATGGCGAAAGAGCGCCCTATTCTAACTTTGGTGCAGGGGTAGATATCTCTGCTCCTGGTGGTAGTGAAGCTGGTAAGATTCTCCAAGAAACCATCGATGAAAAAGGCGAAGGTGTATTTCTGGGCTTCCAGGGTACAAGCATGGCTTCTCCCCACGTTGCTGGTGTTGCGGCATTAATCAAAGCTGCTGGCATCAAAGAACCAGATGAAGTTTTAAAAGTTCTCAAACAGTCAGCACGAGTGATTCAGGATGATGGTTTGAACTATTATGGCGCTGGACAACTCAATGCAGAAGCAGCAGTCAAACTAGCCTTCACGGGACAAATCAGTTTTCCAGATTTCTTCCGGTGGTTACGGGATAGCGGCTATCTTAACCCCGGCTTTTGGATTGATGGTGGTGCGATCGCACTCCTACCCAAGATTTTAATGGTAGTTGGTTCCTATCTGCTAGCTTGGTTTTTACGCGTTTACTTCCCCTTTACTTGGAGTTGGTCTTTATCCAGTGGACTAATTGCCGGCAGTTCTGGCTTATTCTTCCTCAAGGGAATCTATATTTTTGATCTTCCCCAATGGCCTTTCCGGGTTTTGGGCAGTTCAATTCCCGAATTAGGAAATACTCTCCAGGGAACTGATGCATTAAATCCCCTATTTGCCAGTGTACTGATTCCCATTGTGTTGATGGCATTGCTGCTGGGACATCCTAGTTGGAAATGGTTTGCCATTGGTTCAACTTTAGGTGTAGCAGCGTGCTTAACTACAAGTGCGTTTTTCGAGCCGGCAGTTTGGGGATTGGGAAGTGGTAACTTAGCACGCCTCTTCCTCATTGCTAATGCCCTAGTCTGTTATGGACTTGTTCGTTTAGCATTGAAAAACGAAGAAAAAACGGCATAAAAAGTGACTGGGGAGTGGGGAGTGGGGGAAGAATTCTTAATAACTCCCTACCTCCCTACCCCCTACCCCCTACTCCCTACTCCCTACTCCCCACTCCCCCACTATGATTACACTTACAGGTACAGTCGAACGTCGTGATATTGGTACAGGCGCATGGGCATTAGTTACAGAAGAGGGCGTTACTTACGAAATCCTCAGAGGAGCTGACAAAGACTTACTCAAAGCTGGACAAAAAGCAAAAGTTAAAGGACAGGTGCGTGAAGATATCATGACAACTGCCATGATTGGCCCTGCCTTAGAGGTCAAATCTTTTGAGGTAATTAGTTCTGATTAGCTGTGGAATTCAGAACTTCTTGCAGACGGCTTCTAAACTCCCCTTTGGGATGACCTCCTTTTACTTCACCAACAATCTGAAATTCCCCCTCTGGAGAATTGCAGATAATGTAAGTAGGCCATCCCATTTCTGATTTATCGGGATATTGAGTCAATAAAATCTTGCGATACTTGCGGTAAGCAGTCGTATCTTGCATCTTTACATCAATAAATTCTAAACCCAGTTCTTCAGCCACCTTTTTGTCATAAAAAGACATTTTGTGGCAGATGCCGCACTCTTCTGAAGAGAACTTAATTACAGCTAAACTCATGGGTTGGCTACTCTTTGATTATAAACAAAGTTTTTTAGCATAATGCCATGAAATATTACCATATAGCTGGTCATTAGTGTCAATCTTAGGCTGAAACCCCGATCCAGTATTTTTCCCTAATAGTAGCCTCTTAAACCAATTCGCAATTCGCAATTCGCAATTCGCAATTCGCAATTACGTGTTGTAACGGGGATTTAAACCCCGCCATAACACTTGCGGCTTGACAGAAGCCGGGGACTTAAACCCCTACACTTTGTTAACTTTAAATTGATGGGTTCATCGGTGACAAATCAGTTCAATGTCTACGACGGGCTACGCCTACGCCAAAATATTAAGTAGGATGTGAAGATCAGTCCAAAGCTATTCACTATCTGGATTTGAGCTTGTATTTAACATAATACAGTTCAGTTAAGCATTTCTCCTTCTCTCTGTGCTGCGCCAGTTGCTTCAAGTCTCTTAACCGCAAGGGCGCACTGGCTTCTCTGCGCCTGGAGTGGTTCGTTAAAAAAACTGACTTTGACAAAGAGTTTTAGCTTTAACCCAAGCGTATTGGTATTTAACAATATCCAAATTTCGATTCAAAAAAATAAGGTGCGTTAGCTGTCTTTGTAACGCACCATCTACTCGCAATTGCAGATTAAGAAATCCAAATTCCTTATTCTTCTGGCTCTAAATCGGCTTCTTCCTCTTCATCGTCTTCACTGGCTTTAGCTACGGAGTTAGCAGAAACAACAGCGCCTTTATCTAACTTTTCACGCACTAGTTTCTTCATTTCCTCAGCAAATTCAGGTTTTTCTTCTAGATACTTAATGGCGTTGTCTCGTCCTTGGGAGATATTATCGCCGTTGTAACTGTACCAAGCTCCTTTGCGGACAATAATGCCAGTTTCTTCTGCTAAGTCAACAAGACAACCCAAGGTAGAAATACCTTTACCAAAAATAATGTCAAACTCCGCTATTCTAAAAGGCGGTGCTACTTTATTTTTGGCGACTTTGACTTTAACGCGATTACCAAATTCATCAGTACCTTTTTTCAAGGTTTGAATTCGGCGAATATCCAAGCGCACCGAAGCGTAAAACTTCAATGCATTACCACCAGTTGTGGTTTCTGGGCTACCGTAAGTAACACCGATTTTTTGCCGCAACTGGTTGATAAAAATTACTGTACAACCGGATTTACCAATATTGCCAGTAATTTTACGTAGTGCTTGGCTCATTAACCGCGCTTGCAGACCAACGTGAGCATCACCCATATCGCCTTCAATTTCAGCACGGGGAACCAGCGCTGCTACTGAGTCTATAACTACAATATCAACCGCAGCAGAACGAACGAGCTGATCGACAATTTCCAAAGCTGATTCGCCTGTATCAGGTTGGGAAATCAGCAAATTGTCAATATCTACACCCAATGCAGCAGCATAAGTAGGGTCTAGGGCGTGTTCAGCATCAACAAAGGCAGCAATACCGCCATTTCTTTGCACTTCGGCGAGGGCGTGTAGCGCTACTGTAGTTTTACCGGAACTTTCCGGGCCATAAATTTCAATTACCCGACCCTTGGGTAAACCACCACCCAATGCTAAATCTAGGGTAAGCGCCCCACTGGAAATCGTTTCCACCCGCATTCGGGTAGCATCGCCCAAGCGCATGATTGCTCCTTTACCAAAGCTGCGCTCAATCTGGTTGAGCACCATAGTCAGCGCTTTTTGCTTGCCTGAAGTATCTGTGTTGATAGCCATTCCTGCCTCTAATGCCTCTAAAATATATGGTTTTAAGGAGTGTTGCTCTGGGAGTTTGAGTAGAACAGATATACTATTTTAACCAGAAAATTCTGGAATAGGACTTCTCAAATCAAAAAAGGGGTGTGACAAGATCGTAACTCGATCGCTACCAAATTAGGGTAGCTCTGCACAATGATACCAACTTGCATTCAGAGATAGCTTTTTTTTGGCTGAGTAAGCAAGGGATTTTAAAGAAAAAATTACCTAAACAACTGACCTTACGCAGTGTACATAGTTAGACTGCTTGATTTTAGAGAGATAAAAGCTTAATACAATGCGGCACGATCAATCATTCAACCGTTGAATTTTGCTCATTAACAACATAAACCGTAGTCTCCAGCATCGATAAGTTTAGTAAAGTTAGCGTCTTTGTTGAATCTGGCCTGTTGGCATGGAAATTATATACTGGTAAGATAGTAATATAAATCACATTAACTATTCTAAGCAAACGTGAATAAGTCACAGGCTATTAAGCTACTTGAAAGTGAGGCATGGACAAAAGCAGATGCTATGCGTGCTTTGGAAGTAATTGACTTTAGTACCAATCCTGATGAGATTACCATTCGCAGAGCTATTTCGTCTTTTGCTGGTTCTGAATTAATTAAGCGTCAGCGTCTTCAAGCGGTCCAGAAAGGTCTGGTAACGAAAAAAACTAGAGAGATTGAGTTAAAGGAAAAGGAGTATGCTGCCAAAATTGACCAAGTTAAAAAGTATCCAAAACAGGAAAGAGAAAAATACGAAGCTGAAATTAAAAGCTTGTCTCAAAAAAATAATATTTTAGAAGTTGAGATCAAGACAATATATTCTCAAAATAAAAACTTAATAGAAGTTAATGAACAACTCAAAAAAGACAATAAGTCTCTAAAAAATTTAGTCGATCAAATTAAACTTAAGTTAGCTATTAATACTAAAGAAATTCTCAAATATGAAGATAGTGAAATTCGGAAAGCAGTAATTACTTTTTTCAAATGGACTTTAGGATAAAGCACTGAATATATGACTGATCAAAAAGGTAAAAAAAGGAATTTTAGAGGAATGAGTTATCGGGTTGTTCAACTCGCTAACTCCAAGAATCGGAGTAAGCTTCATGAAAAAGATCAAATTTGGCTAAAAGAAAACTTTTATAAGAATATTGGCTGGGATAATGTTGTTAATCTTTATCAAAAAATAGAGGAATTTATAAATAATTATCAGTTGGAAGCATTGACACTTGAAGAATTATTTATCGAGGCTGATCGTATTGGGAATAGATATCTCACTAATCAAGAAATACAAGACTATAACCAGAGCTTATCTAAAGAAGTTAACGAGGTAGCAGAAGAAATAGATAAGCAGTTTCCTGAGACAGAAATGGAATTTATCGATTTTAGTCAAAATACTAATATTAAATATAAAAAGAAGCAGAATCAAAAGACATATAGAACAGTGAAGATTTAGCTGTAAATATGGTGAATATTGAATATAAAGAACTTAAAGAATTATTTGAGCTTGCGGACACAATTGGTAACAAACGATATCACAAGCTAACTCATCAAGATTTTGAAACTTATAGGAAATTCGATTTTTGGCGCTATATTAATGGTGATTATGAGTGTGGTACAACTCAAAATAGTAAAGATTGGGTAAGAGAAAATTCTAACTGGTACTGTCCAATTTGTGGGTATCATTACTCTGACAAAGGTGGTAAGACGATAGATCACAAGCTACCTCGATCGCAGTATCCTTGGTTATCAATGGAATTCAAGAATTTATGGGTCATTTGCCAGGTTTGCAACAAAGAAAAGGGTGAAATGCATTGGTACAAATATGAACACTATATATTTGTTCGCTATCCGAATCTTTATCTTGCTGTGAAAATGGCACGTCCTATCCAGTTACTCCAGTCTCTAAAAGATTAAACCAAATAGTATAATCAGTTATTGCTTTAACCCCCACTGAGAAATCTAACATTCAATAAAGAGTTTTACATCTGCATTAGAGCATTTAGCTAATGGCGAAGCTTGATGGCACTTCATCCATCACCCTTGTTACTATAAACGCCAGTTATCTAGTCTTAGTGAATAATCTAAATCCTTTGATAATGAGATATAAATTAAAACAATTCGTTGGATAATTTACTAAATTCATTTATGTCTAATGGAATTTGAAAGTATTTCCAATTTGATAATTCAACACAATAGCTATCAATTAACGTTATTTGCTAAAATTTGACTAGGTTTTTGCTCCCGTGCATCTTTGATGACTCTCGATCTTCCCGACTCTCTGATTCTCGATACTGCACTTTCAGTATCTGGATTAACTGACTATATCCGCTTGCTGTTAGAGCAAGATGAACAATTACGGCAAGTTTGGGTAACTGGTGAAGTTTCCAGTGCTAACCACCATCGCAGTGGTTTATTTTTCACGCTGCAAGATCCGGATCGCACCGCCGGAATTAAGTGTGTAATATGGAATAGCCAATTGCCAAAACTTGCGCAGATACCTGTTCCTGGTGAGCAGATAATCATTTTGGGCAGCATTCGCGTCTATCCGCAACGGGGAGAGTATCAGTTATCAGTTTGGCAGACTTTACCTGCTGGTGTTGGTTTACAGGCGCTACGCTATCAACAACTCAAAAATCGCTTGCTGGCTGAGGGGTTGTTCGACGCGCAAAGAAAGCGATCGCTTCCCACTCATCCCCAAACGATCGCTGTCGTCACTTCACCAACAGCTGCTGCTTGGGGTGATATTCAAAAGACTCTCAAGCAAAGGTATCCAGGTTTACACGTTTTATTTTCTCCCGCGACAGTACAAGGCGAGCAAGCGCCGGAATCTATCGTCAAAGCAATTGAGCGAGTGGAAAGAGATGGACGCGCCGAAGTGCTAATTTTATCGCGGGGTGGTGGCGCGGTGGAAGAGTTGGCTTGCTTTAATGATGAACGAGTGGTGCGATCGCTTGCTAGTTGTTCTATTCCTGTAATTACTGGTATCGGCCATCAACGAGATGAATCTTTAGCAGATTTAGTTGCAGATGCTTGTGTCCATACACCCACTGCGGCAGCGGAAATGGTTGTGCCAGCACTTTCAGAGTTGTATACTGAGCATCGCCAGCGAGTTGTCGCTTTACATGAAGCGGTACATGACTTTAGAGAAAATGCTGAGAATAAACTGCAAGTATTACGGAACCGTTTGCGACGTTTGCGGTTAGATCGACAAGTGCAGCAGGAGGTGGAAAAGCTAGCTTGGAAGCGTCAGCATTTGGTGCAAATGACGACGGGGCGATCGCAGCAAGCAACGCAGCATTTAGAATTATTGCGGCAGAAGTTGGCTAGTCTTGACCCGAAAGCGGTGTTACAGCGTGGTTATGCGGTGGTGAGGCGGGAAGATGGAGCGATCGCTCGTTCGGCAACGGAGTTGGCTGTGGGGGAAGAGTTAGTGATTCAATTGGGGCAAGGTGGGGTTAAAGTGAAGGTTATGGAAGTGAACGAACCGCCAAGACGCCAAGGACGCAGAGAGTTGAATGGTTAAACGTAAGGGTGCTTCTAGTTCTGAGGAAGGTTGGAATTATGAAGCGAAGGTTGCTGAGATAGAGGGAATTATTACTCGCATTGAGGCGGGTGAGTTGGAATTAGAAGCTGTGTTTGACCAATTTGCAACTGCTGTGGAGTATTTGCGTCAGTGCGAAGGTTTTTTGCAGCAGCGACAACAGCAGGTAGATTTGTTGATTGAAACATTAAATCAAGAATAGAAGCTAGAGCCTGCCATTAAGGCTGAAACAGTCAAATCTCAACCTGCAGATCCCCAAATTTTTGGAAAAGTCAGGGACTTGTTTATGCGCGTTTGATTCTGGATTGCTATAGTTAAAGTATCTATTTAAAACCTGTATATTTTATATAGGAATCCGGTTTAATTTTTGAACAAAATTAAGTATTTTTAGTGGCGTGTCAAGGTTAAAATAGTGCAATAGAAAATGTTCGTAGTTGCGCTTTAGCGCTAAACAAAGCTAAAATCTATCGCAACATTTAACGACTTGCCACGCCACTACGTATTTTTTCAAAAATCAAATAGTAGTCCTATAGAGAGTATTACTAGTCAGTTAAATATAATTAAAAATTTAAACAGCTAAAAAGAAATAATTTGACTATATATTAAACATTTCTGATTTCTGCCAGAGTTCTAATGAGGAGTTTAAGAAACTGAGAATGACTGATGAGATCATTGATTTGACAAACTGCGATCGCGAACCAATCCACATTCCCAATCTGATCCAGCCTCACGGGGTTTTACTGGTTTTGCAAGATTCTACCTTGGAAATCCTTCAGGTGAGCAGCAACACCCAGGAAATTATTGGCCGTCAACCTGATGAATTGCTGGGGAAGTCGCTGTCAGATTTACTCGATGCCAAGCAAATAAAGCTGATTCAACAATGTCTGTCCGAGGATTTTGAAAGCGTTAATCCCCTCAATCTGTCTATCAAGTATTTGAATAAATCACTTTATTTTGATGGCATTGTTCATTCCTTTAATAATATAATTATTCTGGAATTAGAGCCGAAAAAAGCCAGGGGCAAAACAAACTTTTTTGACTTCTATCAACAGGCAAAAGGAAGTATCACTCGCATTCAGAAAGCACCAACGCTGCTAGAAATGTGCCAGGTTGTGGTGACAGAAGTTCGGCGAATCACTGGCTTTGATCGCGTCATGGTCTATCGATTCGATCAAGAAGGGGCAGGCAGAGTGATCGCTGAAGACACCAATCACGAAACACTCTATTTAGATTTACACTATCCGTCCTCTGACATTCCCAAGCAAGCCCGACAGCTATACACCCTCAACTGGCTGCGGCTGATTCCAGATGCCAGCTATCAGTCTGTCGCCTTAATTCCACCGAACAATCCCTTCACAAATCAACCGCTCGATTTGAGTTTATCGGTGTTACGGAGTGTTTCTCCGTTACATCTAGAATATCTGAAAAATATGGGTGTGACTGCCTCCATGTCTATTTCCCTAATGCACGAGCAAAAGCTTTGGGGATTAATTGCCTGTCATCATTCATCGCCCAAATATGTTTCTTACAATATCCGCACCATCTGCGAGTTCATTGGACAGGTGATGTCTGTAGAACTGGCAAATAAAGAAGCGAGTGAAGATATCGATTACAAAAATCAATTAAAGTCATTACAAACTCAATTTGTGGAAGAGTTGTCTCAGGCTGAGTATTTCCTAGATGGCATGGTGCAACTAAAATCTCAATTACTCAATCTGGTCAGTGCCACGGGAGCAGTGATATGCAGTGGGAACCAGTATATTCGTGTGGGTAAAACCCCATTGGAGTCAGAGGTTCACGCCTTACTTGATTGGATTCAACCTCAGCTCCATCATAACTTGTTTGAGACGCGATCGCTCGCGAAAAATTACCCTGCTGCCGAGTCATATAAAGCGATAGCCAGTGGCGTTTTAGCCCTGGAAATTTCTAGAGTTCATCACAATTACATTCTCTGGTTTCGCCCAGAGGTAATTCAAACGGTGAATTGGGGCGGCAATCCCAACAAGCCTGTGGAAGTTTTCTCAGATGGCAGTTTAAGAATGTCTCCTCGTAAATCCTTTGAATTATGGCAAGAAACGGTGCAAGGGTCTGCCCTACCCTGGAAACCCTGTGAAGTTGAGGCGGTTATTGAACTGCGAAGCCTGGTTGTGGGCGTGGTGTTGCGGCAGGCAGACAAACTGGCATCGATGAATTTTGAATTACAACGGAGTAACGAAGAACTCGATTCTTTCGCCTACGTTGCGTCCCATGACCTAAAAGAACCGCTGCGAGGCATTCACAACTACGCTAACTTCTTAATGGAAGACTATGCAGATGTACTAGATAACGATGGAATTGCCAAACTCCAAACCTTGGTGCGGCTGACGCAGCGAATGGAAGACTTGATTAATTCACTCCTGCATTTCTCGCGGTTGGGACGCGCCGAACTGATCCGGCAACCAGTGAATCTAAACGAGTTAGTACCGCAGGTAATCACCACCTTGACTATTGCCCGACCGCAGAGTAAAGTTGAGTTTCGCATTCCTCAACCTTTTCAGAGCATTCGATGCGATCGCACTCAGATTAATGAACTCTTCACCAACCTAATCAGCAACGCCATTAAATACAACGATAAACCTGAGAAGTGGGTCGAAATTGGTTTTATCGAAGGAAATGGAGAAAGAAAAGTTGCTTCTACTTCTGTGACTTTCTACGTTCGTGATAACGGCATTGGTATCGCCCAAGAGTATCTTGACAAAATCTTTCAAATCTTCCGCCGCTTACATGGACGGGATGACTTTGGCGGTGGGACTGGGGTCGGGTTAACCATTGCCCGCAAAATTGTCGAACGTCACGGTGGTAAAATTTGGGTGGAATCTACGCCAACTCTTGGCAGTACCTTTTACTTCACCCTGTCGGCGGAGGCAAATACATGACTCAAATTTCAGCCTTCCGTATCCAGGAAACGCCACTACTTTTAATTGTGGAGGACAGCAACGAAGACTTTGAGACACTGCAACGATTTCTAAGACGCTCTGCCATTGCGTTCGCCATTCAGCGATGTGTGAATGGCGAACAAGCCTTGGCGTTTCTTTATCGGACTGGCAGTTATGTAGAGCGCGAAAGTGCGCCCCGACCCGGCTTGATTGTGCTTGACTTAAACCTGCCCGGAACCGATGGACGAGAAGTGTTACGCCGGATTAAACAGGATGACAACTTGAAGATGATTCCGGTGGTAGTGTTTACTACCTCTAACAGTCCTAAAGACGTTGAAGTATGTTATCAATATGGTGTCAACAGCTACATCGTTAAGCCAATTAATTTTGCTCAACTGAAACGAGATATTCAGATGCTCGTGGAATATTGGTTTGAAGTGACGACGTTACCTGATTATCCAAAGGATTAGTCATGAGTCAGAGATCGCGCACTGTCTTAATTGTTGATGATTCACCAGAAAATCGAGAACTCTATCGGCGGTATTTACTGCGTAAACCGGAGTATTCCCATACCAATTTTAGAGGAAGTGTTTGGCAGCTTAACCGCGAAACAAAGCCAGTTTTTAAACACCATCGAACAGTGTGGGGAACACTTAATGACATTGATTAACAATATTTTAGACCTCTCTAAAATTGAGTCATGACAATTAGGATTCAAATCATATTCCGCAGATATGTAAAAAGAGATAAAACCAATTCGCTTTTTTGCCCATTCGCAATTAAACTAAGCCACCCACAACACAATATGAGTGGGGTTTTTACCTACCTTGAGACACAAGGAATTTTTCGCGCCACTTGCGGACAAGGTTTTTAACCTTTACTTTTTAGATAAAAAGGGTTTTAAGTTGTTTACATAAAATGTCTATAATAACGAATAAAGCAGATATAGCAATTCTAAATCATTCGTGAAAAGTTAGATACCCGACAACTTTTACGAAGTGGGGGATCTGCACACCGAAAATTTTCACAAATCAGATATGATTGCTATATGCTCTTCATAAAAAATTTGTATTAGTAAATGAATAGTTATAGATTGTTCTCTGGGAAAAGTGATATAAGTCTTCTAATTAGGTTAGAAGCAAAATATACATCAAAACGCTAAAACGAGTTAATGCAAAGCTGATGTAAAGAGCAACAAATAAAGTCTATCAAGTATGTTAAAATCCTGGCATCATAAGGATTTTAGCATTGATTGAAAAATACCAATTTTTCTATGCCAACCTGCGGAATATGGGTTAACTCATACTCGATTAATTAATTCACGATGTCTCAGCAACAGCGCACTCTCTTAATTGTCGATGATTCGCCAGAAGATCGAGAACTCTATCGGCGGTATTTGCTGCGCGATCGCGAATATTCTTACACTATCCTAGAAGCAACGCTGGGACAACAAGGGCTAGAACTTTGGCAGCAACATCAGCCCGATGCTGTGTTGCTTGATTATCGGCTACCTGACCTAGACGGACTGGAATTTCTGGTACAATTGCAACTCTCGACCCAACAGCCTTGCCTACCTGTGATTGTCGTCACCGGGCAGGGCAATGAGGCGATCGCAGTTAAGGCGATCAAAGCGGGCGCACAAGATTATCTTGTCAAAGAGCAAATTACCCCAGAAAAGCTGCAAATAGCAGTCAATGGGGCGATTGAAACAGTGCGGCTACACACCCAACTACAACAGCGTATTCAACGAGAGCGTGTAGTCTCACATATTACCCAAAAAATTCATCAGTCGCTAAATCTGGATGAAATTCTTCAGACAACTGTCACCGAAGTGCGAAAATTTCTGCACACCGATCGCGTTTTGGTTTTTCAGTTAAAACCTGACGGAGATGGGACAGTAGTAGCAGAATCGGTTGGGACACAGTGGCGATCGCTCCTTTACTCCACTATGTACGATCCCTGCCTCGCTAAGAAATACCTTGCATCGAATCCACCAGAAATTGTCAGCAACGATCCCGCCTTTGTCGAAAATTATATCCAACGCTATTGTCAGGGTTACGTAACAGCAATATTTGATATTCAAGATAGCAGCATTGACCCATGCCACTTAGAATTGTTGGCTCAGTATCAAGTAAAAGCTAATCTGATCGTACCGATTATTTACGATGACCACTTTTGGGGATTGCTAATTGCTCACAACTGTGCTAGTGCAAAAAGATGGCAACCCTTAGAGATTGACTTGGTTAAAGAACTGGCGATTCAAGTTGGGATTGCAATTCGACAGGCGGAACTCTATCAGCAGGCAAACAATGAACTGACCGATCGCAGACGGGTAGAAGCAGAATTACGGCAAAGTGACGAACGGCTGCAATTGGCACTATCAGCTTCTCGGATGGGAACGTGGAACTGGAATATCCAGACGGGAATAATTTCCTGGTCAGATAACCTGGAAGCCTTATTTGGACTGGAAGCAGGAGAGTTTGACGGCTCATTCGAGATGTTTGCCGCGCGGTTGCACCCTGATGATCGCGATCGCGTTTTAGCTGCCGTCGAGCGTGCTGTCGCCAAGGGAGAAGACTATGACATTGAATTTCGGGTAGTATATCCCAACAGTAAGATTCGGTGGGCACTGAGCCAGGGCAAGGTATTTTACGACCAACACGGACAACCAATTCAGATGGCCGGTATCGATTTAGATATCACCGAACGCAAACGGTCAGCCGAAGCCCTGCGCCAGAGTGAAGAATTTAAAAACCGTATTTTAGATAGCAGTTCTGACTGCATCAAGGTATTAAGCCTCGACGGGCGGCTCCTGTACATGAATACAGGTGGCTTGTGTTTGATGGAAATTGATAACTTAAATTCCTATCTCAATACTGAATGGCTCTGTTTCTGGGAAGGCAGTTCTCGGCAACAGGCAGAGCAGGCACTCGCTAGCGCTAAAACAGGCGAAGTCAGCATTTTTCGCGGATACTGCCCAACTGCAAAAGGCACTCCGAAATGGTGGGAAGTGGTCGTTAGCCCGATTCTGGATGCCTCCGGGAAGTTGGAACGAATCTTATTGATTTCGCGAGACATCACCGATCGCAAAAAGATAGAACTCCTCTTGCAGGAGAGCGAAGCTCGGTTGAAATTGGCGTACAAAGCTACGGGATTGGGACTATGGGACTGGGATATTACCCGCAACAGCACTCATGTATCTGAAGAGTACGTCAATCTGTTTGGACTCGATCCAACCACAGAGAAAATCAGCTATGAACTGTGGTTAAGCCTCCTGCACCCAGACGATCGCACCTCAGCCAATGAAACAGTGAGTCACACCATTGAGCAACAGCAAGAGTACTATGAAGATGATTACCGTATTCTACATCCTGATGGCATTCGCTGGTTAGCGGCTAGAGGTCAGGTTTTCTATGATGCTGCGGGCAATGCAGTACGGATGGTAGGTAACGTACAGAATATCACCGATCGCAAACAAGCTGAAATCGAACGCGATCGCCTATTGCAACTAGAACAAGCAGCAAGAGCCGAAGCCGAACGCGCCAATCGGATCAAAGATGAGTTTCTGGCGATTCTCTCTCACGAATTGCGATCGCCTCTCAACCCGATTCTCGGCTGGACAAAACTGCTGCAAACCCGCAAATTTAGTGAAACCAAAACAGCTGAAGCTTTAGCCACCATCGAACGCAACGCTAAAGTGCAAACTCAACTGATTGATGACTTGCTCGATGTCGCCAAGATTCTGCGCGGCAAACTTAGCATAGATGCGGCTCCTGTGAATTTGGCATTTGTGATTGAATCTGCGCTCGACACAGTAAATACAGCAGCCCTTTCCAAATCAATTGTGTTGCATTCAGTACTGCCGAATATTGGGCAAGTCTCTGGAGATTCTAACCGCCTTCAACAGATCGTTTGGAATTTACTTTCCAACGCGATCAAGTTTACCCCCAAGGGAGGACGAGTAGAAACCAGACTAGAGCGAGTTGACGATCGGGCACAGATTATCGTTAGTGACACTGGCAAAGGCATTAACTCAGACTTTCTCCCGTATATTTTTGAGTCATTCCGTCAGGAAGATGTCTCAATTACTCGCAAGTATGGCGGGTTAGGATTGGGGTTGGCGATCGTCCGGCAGTTAGTTGAGGCGCACGGCGGCACCATCACAGCTAATAGTCCTGGTGAAGGCTTGGGAGCCACCTTTACAGTCCAGTTGCCACTACTGAATGTTGAACCGGAAATCAACCAGCCAGATGAGTTGCCACAACAAGCACTCGAACTCACGGGGATTCGAGTTCTCATAGTTGATGACGATCCCGATGCTCGTGAGCTATTAACAGTATTGCTTGCTGAATACAAAGCGCAAGTCCTGACTGTTGCCTCTGCGATGGAAGTATTAGCAAACTTGGAGTCCTTTAAACCCGATGTCTTAGTCAGTGATATTGGGATGCCTGAAATCGATGGCTATTCTCTGATCAAACAGATCCGTGCTTTAACCCCCGAAAAAGGGGGAAAGATTCCCGCAATCGCTTTGACTGCTTATGCCAGAGTTGAGGATTCCCAGCTAGCGATCAGCAGTGGCTATGAACGGCACGTTACCAAGCCCCTCGATCCAGAAGAGTTAGTTCAAGCTGTGGTGGCACTGGCGCAGACTCAAGTAAATAATACCATTCCTTAAAATGATTCGGTTTAACTCTTTTTAAAGACTTATCAAAACAGAATAGAGGCGTCAGTCGCCAGAAAAAGAAATTGAATTCTGAACGAAAGAGCGGATAGCGCAGTGTTAGCGAGTATTCGAGCGTCGCGTCTGAATAAACGGCGTTTTTGCACCTCCACTAAATCTTCTCTACGAGACGCACTCGCGTTCGATAAGCGTGGTCAACTTTCGTAGTGGCGGGTCGAATCCCCCACGACGAAAGGAATATTGTCCTAATAATTTGCCATTGTCAGCGATCGCCCCATCTACACAAATCTCAATAATCACATATATAAACATTAATAATCCTTAATAGGATTAACTATTAAGGATTGTTAAGAGGAGCAAAAGATGCTCACAAATGTGATTTTTCCTTAAAAATCATCAAGAAACTGACTAAGGCGACTGATTACGGGGTCAACCTCTTGAGGAGGGGTAGCAACAGTATAAGAAGTATTATTTACTACTTCTAATTGAGTTGGAGACGGAATGAACGATCGATCGTTGACTATGAGTGCCAGTTGTGCAACTTGTTGAGAAAGTTGCAGTAGATGATGTTCCATCGCCTCCAAACGATTAGATCCCTTGGCAAAAAAACGTTCCTCAAGTCCAGCCACTTGACGTTGCAGTTCACCGATTTGTTGATCAATCGGTGTTGTTACTGCTGTTTGTGGAGCAGGTTGTACAGGTTCCGGTACACATAAAGATTGCCACAAGGCTTCTTTACAGAGGTCGCTGAAAGTCTTGTCTGGTTGTTTTTCCAAATAACTTTCTACTTGCGCTAACAAGCTTTCATCAGCAAGCTCTGGGTTGAACGTGACGGATTTAACTACCTTTTTTGACCATTGGAACATCAGCTTTATGCCCTAGCAGCGCGATTGGAGGATAATTGTGCCTCTCCATAAATATACTGCCCCAAAGCATTCGCCTGTCGGGAAGGTGCTGCTAAATGAGCATTAATCTTTGCTTCCTTGAGCAGACGTTGAACGTCATCCCAGAAGAACTCACCACCGCCGCCAGTCAGAATCACATCGGTGACGCGTTCTGGCAACCAGGCTAGCACACGGCTACAGATTTCGCGCGAAAACATCTCTGTGAGGTTGGGAAGAAAATCGTCTAGGTTGGTGGGCTTGCTAGCGCCTTTAGGACGGTAATAGCGTTCACCTCTGGGTTTGTTAACAGCAGAAATCAGCGCGAGAGATTGACTATCTGCTCCCTCGATTTCGGCAGACACCAATTCATAAAACTTATTCATTCCGAAGTCTTCACTCTTAGAAGCACCTCTGGCAAAACGGAAGTTATCTACCATCAAAAGATCGACAGTTTGATGTCCAATATCGACGATCGCCACTGATATTTTTGTAAAATCGGGACTGCCAGGGTTTTTCTTGGGTTGAGCTTCAGACCACAGCAAGCTGCCGTAGCCTTCTGGCATCACCCATACCTTACTGACGTTCAGCGATACAGATTCGCCTCGGAAGTTCAACACATGAGGGCCACCGACTTGGCTAATTAGCTGTGCTTTTTCCTTTTCAAATTGCTCTAAGGAAAGAAAAGGCAGACCCAGTACAACTGAGATATCATCTCTGAGTTTGAAGTAGCCAGCACTTGCTAATACTTTTACCAGTGCAGCTTCTACCTTAGATTGTCCAACTCCTAAATTCGCCCCAAAATCGGCTGCCAGTTGACCAACAGCATATCCATTTCCTTGATACTCCAGCCACAAATCCATTAAGGGGTCAGTAGCTCTGGCTTCAAAAACACCACCGCGTACTTGTTCGATTGACATCTGCTTGACGTTGGCAGGTACGAACACCACACTGCCTGGTTCACGACTCACACAAGTTTTTGTGGAAGTTCTGCCTAAATCAACACTGAGAATGGTTTTCCCTGGAACACCGCCTGTCTTGATACCGGAAGGAGGATTATTATTAACAGCATTTATGGGAGTCGATGCTAACGGCTGCCTATTCATGGGTATAGCAGCGGCATTGATGGGGGTAGCGGCGGAAGGTTGGTCTGTCATGAAAGCTCCTAGTTCAAACTTAACTGTAAAAAGTTGTCATGCTCATCTTACAAAAATGCGAGCAACCAGAAATTCTAGGTTGCGTCAAGTGTAGCTAGAAATACGCCAAAAATTAATTTCGACGATACCTCTGGTAAGCTCTGCCAACGTACATCTAGTATTATTTGGCATAGTGTAGGCGAATTTTGGCCAGATGTAACCCCTGCTTTCACTGCTTTCAAACCAAAAGCGTCCGTGTTTTATCTTCTAGTGCGTCTTAACTGGCGCTTGAATATCCAGAAAACAAATGCTAGAACCAAACCGCCAAGTACGATTTTGGATACAGGAGCAAGGTACTTGTCCACAAGTTCATACTGACTACCCAATATGTATCCTGAGTATGTTAACAAACCCACCCAAGCAGCGCTACCTAAGGTTGTATAAAACAAAAATGGTAGCAAAGGCATATTGCTAATACCTGCAGGAACAGAAATCAAGGTACGGATTCCGGGCACAAGACGACCAATTAATACTGCTGTTCTACCTTGTCGGTCAAACCACTCTTTGGCTTTGGTGATGTCTTTACTGGATATAGCCAACCATTTGCCATATTTGTCAGCCCAAGCTTTCAAACGGATTTCACCCAAAAACTTACCCGGATAGTACCAAATAAGCGCGCCCAATACAGAACCCAAAAGTCCTGCGAAAAACACACCAATAATATTCAGCTTTGCCCCTCCTGGTTGATATGGACTTGCTGTAAATCCAGCCAGTGGCATAATCAATTCTGAAGGAATGGGGGGAAAAAGGTTTTCTAAAAACATTAGTAGGGCGATTCCCCAATAGCCAAAATAGTTGATAGTATTAGTTATCCATTCAAGCATTGAGTCAATTCCTGAAATTGCTGGACTAGTCTTGTTACTAAATTGAGCTTTAGCTTTTTTAAAGGGCTAGTCCTACAGTATTACCTGTAGGCCTTAGGCAAAAATAAATTGTCGAAATTTCAGGTAGATGCGATCGCATTTGATTTATTTAGGGGAACTCCAAAAAATAAATTATCCAATTTCTGGACTTCACTACGACTTTACCTCCCCCTGCTAAGAGCTCCCTGCTCCCCTGCCTTCAAAGCGATGGGATATTTTTTTATTTGGAAGTCCCTAGAGCGATCGCACAAGCTCATCGTATTGGTTAATTCAAAGCATCAGCGATCTTAATACCAAGGTGCTGCAATGCTTTTTCTTTCACAAATTCAGCTGCACTACGAGCCGATTCCGCCAAAATAGTATCGGTGTTTGGAGTCAGCTTCAGCGCTCCTCCGAGGTATCCCAAAGCTTTGCAATAATAATCAGTCAGGTTGGTAGATGCCAGTCTCTTTACAGTTTGATGATCGCCACTCTGAAAAGCTGTTAACGCTTTGTGGTGTAAATCATTTTCTGGCTTTCCTAGTACTTCAAGAATTGCGTTCACAGCTTTATCGACTTTTTCTTGTGTTAGTTCTGTGGATACTATTGCTTGCATGTTTATCTCCTTTTGTTCATGAATTTGCAAGTTGTCGGTAGCGTTCTTGAACCTCCTGAATCGAAAACAAAGTTTCAAACTTCAACCCTGCTGACTGGTACAACTCACCTCCCCCTTGCTCTCTGTCTATCAGTGAAATTACTTGATTTACGGTATAACCTGCATCTTTAATACGTTCAACTGCTTTGAGAGCAGATTGCCCAGTTGTGACTACATCTTCCAAAACTACTACTTTTGCGCCCTCTGGTAAACTGGGGCCTTCTATATAAGCTCTTGTTCCATAACCCTTGGCTTCCTTGCGAATAATCAGCGCTGGTATTGGGCGGTTTTCATAAACTGAAACTATACTTACTGCTGTCACAATTGGGTCAGCCCCCATTGTTAAACCACCTACAGCCTGTGTATCTACAGGTAATAAAGGAAATAGTAACCGTCCAACTGCCAAAGCGCCTTGAGGATGAAGTGTTACCTGTGTTTTATTGACGTAATAAGAACTACGCAGCCCAGAAGAGAGGAGAAAATCACCCTCTTGATAAGCAAGTTGGCAAAATAAATCTAGTAGCTTGTGGCGCAAAGTGGTCAAATCAGAGGTGGTTGCCCAAATATCTGAGTGGGTAAGATTTTCAGTAGGATACGTCATTACAAAACATTAAAAGTTGTGCTACACCAAAGGTTGAACTCATCAGAGTTCTGAACTTCAGCATAAATTAAGATTCGCCTAAAGCAAAAGTTGAGGAGTTAGAAACGTGCATATAAAATTTAAAACCTTTGGCGGTTTATTGGTACTGCTTACTGCTGGTATTGCTTTTCCCTCTATTGCATCTGCCCAAACAGCAACACCCAATTCTGAAAATACGAATGATGTATTTGAACGAGCTTATTTTCGTCACGATCGCAATTTCTACGAAAATAACAGCCTCAAACGTCAACTAGACTCATTTCTCGGATCTGGTTCTAGTTTCGGTGGTTCCTTCCCAGAAAATGAAATTGCCCGCGATGCTAATTTGATTAATACTTTATATCATGATGTCCTGACTCAGCAAGTTGGCAACGATCCTTATATTCGTACTCCTGATTTACCAAATCCTTATGACACATCGCTAATGATGTCTCCTCGCTATAGCAACAAACTTAAAGTTGGAACTGAATTCCGGTTTGAAACTTTACCATCTCGGTAAGATTGGGGAGTGGGGAGTCAATAAGGGAATAGGGTACAGATTATTCCCTATCACCTGTCACCTCTCCCCTAATCCCAATGCCCTTCTATTAGTAGTTTTTGATGATTCAGTGCGCCCTGCTGGAATCGAACCAGCCTGAAGACGAATTATGAGTTCGTTGCCTCCCCAATCGGCCAAAGGCGCTTGTTTTGTAAGTTTGTAGGTTGCTACAAGTTAATTACTTCAACTCTTAAGTCAACCTCATTTGCTAATTTTAGAGTGAGAAAAATACCTCACCCACTGAGTTTAGCCAATTCCATGAATATAGCACAAATTTACCACGTGTGAATACTGGACAATAGTTTACTAGATTTTTATACTACATAATTTGATCTATAGATATAGTGCAAACTAATATTGATTGAGTTCCTTTAAGGATTGAGGTCAAAAGCTTCACTATTCTTAAATAGACCAGCATTCTATTGTGATAGCTTGTCAGCAATGAAAATAAATTCTACTGTACTTCTTACTTTGATTTTGTTAATTCTGATGATGGGAGCAGGTTCTGTGAGCGCTTTTTTGGGCTTTGAACTGGGGAGTTCAGCACTTAAAGGCGTGACTACACCAGATGGGCGTCCCACAACCAAATTTGCTAGCAATAAGGCAAATAACTCTCAACAGGGAGGGCTGGTACTATTAAAAGAGGAAGAGATTCTAAAAATTGTCAAGGCGCGAATTGAGGGTAAGACCAAAGCCGCTAAATCGGAAAAGCCAGAAGAAGATGATGAAGAAACCAATAGCAGCAAGCAGAAGCCAGAGGAAAAACCCCCAGAAGTAGTTGAAGAAAAGCCCCTACCAGGTTTTCCGGTTACTGCCCAAAGTCAAGGTGTAACAATGACTGTGCAATCTGCTCGTTACTCTGGCGGTGATTTACTACTGAAAGTGAAAATGCAGAACAAAGGTAAGGATTCTGTGCGCTTCTTGTATAGTTTTTTAGATGTTACCGATGACAAAGGACGAACCCTGAGTGCAAGTACAGAGGGTTTACCAACAGAATTGCCTGTAAATGGGCCAGCTTTTTCAGGTACTGTGAGCATTCCTACTGCTTTACTTGATGATGTCAAGAAAATATCACTTGCTCTTACTGATTATCCCGCTCAACAATTGAAGCTAGAGGCATCGAATATTCCTGTAGAAAGGTAGAAAGGGCATTGGGCATTGGGCATTGGGCGAAACAGTTCCGAGTTCCGAGTTCTGAGTTCCAAGTAAATAAGTGAGATTCACAACTCAGCACTCAGCACTCAGCACTCAGCACTCAGCACTCAGCACTCCCCACTCCCCATTCCCTATTCCCTATTCCCCCTAAATGGAGAACGTGAGTTTTACACGAGCTTTGGCGGTGAGTGGTTTTCCTAATTTAAGTTTGATAGAAGTGGCGCTGCGGTTGTTGTCAGTGTTACTACTGATTGCCATAAATGCCTTTTTTGTAACGGCGGAGTTTTCGATGGTGAGCGTGCGGCGATCGCGTATTCACCAGCTAGTTAAAGCTGGGGATATTCCAGCGATCGCTGTAGAAATGTTACAACGCAGTATTGACCGACTGCTATCTACCACCCAGTTAGGCATTACTCTCTCTAGTTTGGCACTGGGATGGATTGGCGAAAGTACGATTGTCGTGCTGGTGCATGCCTGGTTAAGATCCTGGCCTTTACCCAGTGGGATGACTAGCTTCCTCGCCCATTCCCTATCAATTCCTATCGCCTTTTTCTTGATTGCCTATTTGCAAATTGTGATCGGAGAACTATGTCCCAAATCCTTAGCCATGCTGTACTCAGAACAGCTAGCGAGGTTTTTGGGGCCTCCGGTAAAAGCGATCGTGCGTTTTTTTGGCCCCTTCATCTGGATTCTTAACCAATCAACTCGTTGCTTTTTGCGGATTTTTGGTATCCAATACACAGGTCAAGGCTGGCGACCGCCTGTAACTCCCGAAGAATTGCAACTGATTATCTCTACAGAATGGGGATCTACTGGTTTACAGCGTGCGGAGCGAGAACTGCTCAATAATGTCTTTGAGTTTGGGGATGTCATGGCCCAAGATGTGATGATCCCCCGCACCAGTATTATCACACTACCAAAAGATGCTACCTTCCAGACATTACTCAGGGAAATGGCTTCTACTGGTTACTCTCGCTATCCTGTGATTGGTGAATCTTTGGACGATGTTCGCGGTATTGTTTATTTTAAAGATTTAGCACAACCTCTAGCTGTAGGAAAGCTCAGTTTAGAGACACAAATCCAACCTTGGATGCGTCCCGCCCGGTTTGTTCCAGAACACACGCCCTTGAGTGAACTTTTGCCCATGATGCAGCAAGAGAAACCCGCTATGGTTATGGTAGTCAATGAATTTGGCTCTACTGTGGGACTAGTGACAATCAAAGATGTGATTGCCGAAATTATTGGCGACCCCAGCGAACCTGAAACCAGTGAAGACTTACTGATTCAGATGTTAGATGAGCAAAAATTTTTGGTGCAAGCACAAATCAACATTGAAGACCTCAACGAAGTTTTGCATCTCAATTTGCCCCTGACCAGAGAATACCAAACACTAGGGGGCTTTTTGCTATATGAGTTACAGAAAATTCCGGCCATTGGCGAAACCTTTTGTTATCAAAATCTCGAATTCACCGTGGTATCGATTGTTGGCCCACGCCTACATCAAATTCAACTGCGACGGTTAGAAGAGTTAGGAGTTGAGAGTTAAGAGTTAGGAGTTGAGAGTTAAGAGTTGAGAGTTAGGAGTTGAGAGTTAAGAGTTAGGAGTTATGAATTTTAACTCCTCACTCCTAACTCCTCACTCCTAACTCAAGAAGCATACACCAGTGGATCGACAAGTCCTAATTCGGCAAAAGCTGCTAGCCGTAAGCGACAAGAATCACACACACCGCAGGCAACATCTCCACCAGTATAGCAAGACCAAGTTAGTTCCCAAGGAACTCCCAATTGGTTCCCCAATTGGATGATTTCGGTTTTTTTCAAGTTGATTAGGGGTGCAACAATATTAATTGGTCGTCCCTCACGCCCTTGTTTGGTTCCCAGGCGAAAAACTTCTTGCATTGCTTGGATATAGTCGGGGCGACAATCAGGATATCCTGAGTAATCTAAGGCATTAACGCCGATATAGACACGCTCTGCGGCGATCGCTTCGGCATAACTCAGAGCAAAGCTTAAAAAGATGGTATTACGAGCTGGAACGTATGTTACAGGAATATTTTCAGACATTTCATCCAGCGATCGCTCCTGGGGTAAATCAATGGCATTATCGGTAAGCGCCGAACCGCCCCATTGTCGTAAATCAAAGTTAACTACCTGATGTTTTGCGATCGCAGCTTTTTGAGCGACACTGAGCGCTGACTGTAACTCTCGTCGATGTCGCTGCTGATAATCAAAGGAAATAGCATGACATTCACAGCCATCAGCTTGAGCTTTGTACAGAATTGTGGAAGAGTCCAATCCCCCAGATAACAAAATTACAGCTTTCATCTCGGTTGCAAATTTTGGATTTCAAATCACTGCATCAAACCTTAACAAGATGCCAGAAAGCAATGCCAAGGAGAATTTATACTTAAGTCTTACTGAAAGTTTTAAAGTTAATAAAAATACATATATTTTTCTAGAAAGTGCAAAATCCAAAGCAAACTCGAAATATCTATACAAAAGATATTTGGATTACGGGAACCGATGACAAACTTTGAAATTCTTCATAAACATAGGCTCTATGTTACCATCTGGATGGTTTTAGACGGATCGTAACCGGCTTTCGAGTATAAACGCCAACGGCCGTAGCGTCTCTAAATTTGGTGGTTGAGGAGAGAATAATAGTGCAAAATAGCATGTCACTGGCAGAACCGAATCCATATACACAGCGCAACCAGCCACGACCAATCCGCATAGGCGTGATTGGAGTGGGTAACATGGGACAACACCACGCTCGCGTCTTGAGTTCAATGAAAGATGTTGAACTAGTAGGTGTAGCAGATATTAACGTCGAACGAGGGTTAGAAACTGCCAGCAAGTACAAAGTGCGTTTTTTTGAAGACTACTGTGACTTGCTACCCCTGGTGGAAGCAGTTTGTATTGCTGTTCCCACCCGCCTGCATTATGCCGTCGGTATTAGCTGTCTCTTGGCGGGAATTCATGTTTTGATTGAAAAACCGATCGCAGCCAGTATTTCTGAGGCAGAGTCTTTAGTAAATGCCGCAGCTGAGTCTGGGTGTATCCTGCAAGTAGGTCATATTGAGCGTTTTAACCCAGCTTTTAAAGAACTGAGCCAAGTTCTAAAAACAGAGGAATTACTGGCGCTAGAAGCCCACAGAATGAGTCCTTACTCAGATCGGGCAAACGATGTTTCAGTTGTGCTGGATTTAATGATCCATGACATCGACCTACTTCTGGAATTAGCTGCTTCCCCAGTCACGAAATTGACTGCTAGCGGTACTCGCTCCCTAGACTCTGGTTATTTAGATTACGTAACCGCCACCTTGGGGTTTGCCAATGGTATTGTTGCTACTCTGACTGCCAGTAAAGTCACCCACCGCAAAATTCGCCGGATTGTCGCCCATTGCAAAAATTCATTTACTGAGGCAGATTTTCTCAAGAATGAAATTTTGATTCACCGACAAACGGCTGCCAATTCTCTCACCGACCACCGACAAGTACTTTATAGACAAGATGGTGTAATTGAAAAAGTTTACACCAGCAATATTCAACCACTGAGCGCAGAATTAGAACATTTTGTCAACTGTGTACACGGTGGCAATCAACCCTCAGTAGGTGGTGAACAAGCTCTCAAAGCCCTGAGACTCGCAAGTTTAATTGAGCAGATGGCGCTGGAAGATCGAGTTTGGAATCCCTTAGACTGGCAATCGGAACCAAGGGTACAATCTTTGACCCCTACAGTCTAGAAGAAGAAGGGACAAGGGGGACAAGGGAGACAAGGGGGACAAGGTGAAATTTTCTCCCTTCTCTCTTTGTGCTACCCCACAGCCCCAACTTCAGTAGAAAATCTAGAGTATATTTTTAAATTTGCCATCAAACCTTTAGATCCTTCCTAGTCCTTTTAAAAAGCAAGCTAAGGGGGGTCTAAAAAATTAGAAAACAAAATCTAGTCCTATAATATTATTTTAAAATTCCAAACAATTCGGCAACACTAATTTGCGAAAAGTTAGCATAATTAAATTGAGTCCAAAAACCAGCCCCCAGAAAATTAATTTGCCAATTGCGACATATAATTTGCGAATGTATGTAAAGCCAGCAGCGGGATTTGAACTCGCGACCTTCCGATTACAAGTCGGATGCACTACCACTGTGCTATGCTGGCAACTTGACGATTACTCTTAATCAGCAACCACAATTCGATTTATCATTGTACCATAATCCATTTATTTGTCTAGCTGTAAATTCTAAAAAATATCTGCGTCATCAGAAATTAGGCTAAAAGACCAGAACTTTGAGCAATATCGCTGCTTGTATACGCCTAGATAGTTTTTCTGACGTTGTTATTGTGATTAACCAGAAAAAATCAGTGATTCAGAATCACTGAGAAAGTTGATAAATTAATATTCATACCAAAAGCTAGCTCAAATACTGGGCTGAACCCAAAAATAGCCGATCAGTTCTAAAACTATATTTTCTTGGCACGGCTGAATAAAGGAACAGAAATATATAATTATTTTTTACAGATTACAAGCATGGCAGCATTGCTCGGACGAGACTTATTAAGTCTAGCGGACATTAGTTCTACGGAACTTCAAGAACTCCTGCAATTGGCAACTCAACTTAAATCACAACAGTTGAAGTTGCAGTGTAATAAAGTTTTGGGGTTATTGTTCTCCAAAGCTTCAACTCGTACACGGGTAAGTTTTACTGTGGCGATGTACCAACTGGGTGGACAGGTAATTGATCTCAACCCTAATGTCACTCAAGTTAGTCGTGGGGAACCTTTGCAGGATACAGCGCGGGTGTTAGATCGATATCTGGATATTTTGGCAATTCGCACTTTTGCCCAGCAGGATTTGGAAACTTTTGCTCGCTATGCCAAGATTCCGGTAATTAATGCGCTTACCGATGCAGAACATCCTTGTCAGGTATTAGCTGATTTATTGACGATTCAAGAAAGCTTTAACACTCTTGCTGGGTTAACTTTAACCTACGTGGGTGATGGAAATAATGTTGCTAATTCTCTGATGTTAGGCTGTGCTTTGGTGGGGATGAATGTTAGAATTGCTACTCCTAGTGGATATGAGCCAGATTCTAGGATTGTAGAGCAAGCAAGAGCGATCGCTAATCATAAAACTGAAGTCCTCCTGACTCACGAGCCAGAATTAGCTGCTAAGGGAGCTGCTGTACTTTACACTGATGTTTGGGCAAGTATGGGACAAGAGGCAGAAGCCGATAACCGGATGCCAATTTTCCAGCCTTACCAAATTTCGGAACAGCTATTGAGTCTTGCCGATCCAGAGGCAATTGTTTTACACTGCTTACCAGCCCATCGCGGTGAGGAAATTACCGAGGCAGTTATTGAAGGTTCCCAATCACGAGTTTGGGAACAGGCAGAAAATCGCCTCCACGCGCAAAAGGCTTTGCTTGCAAGTATTTTAGGGGCAAAATGAAAGGAGTTTGGAGTTTGGAGTAGAGACGCGATTAATCGCGTCTCTACAGGAGTTAGGAGTCAGAATGGCAAGTGTACAGCTGACTCTTGACTACTTAATTTCTAAAAAATCAAGAATAAATGGGTAAAAGAAAAGAGAATATTCTTGCTTTTACCTTTGATAATTTTTACTTTTCTCTTGTTATGGGGAGTTTTTTGTAGTACTAATGTTCTAGAGACATTTATAATTACTTCCCGCAAATTTATGGAACGTCTAACGGAAGCTCAACAAGAACTTTACGAATGGTTGGCAGAATACATTCGATCGCACCAGCATTCGCCTTCTATTCGGCAAATGATGCAAGCGATGAACTTGAAGTCACCAGCACCAATTCAAAGTCGTTTAGAACATTTACGGACTAAAGGATATATAGAATGGACAGAAGGCCAAGCGCGAACGATTCGGATTTTGCGTCCTGTTAAACAAGGTGTACCAATTTTGGGCACGATCGCTGCTGGTGGTTTAATAGAACCGTTTACTGATGCTGTAGATCATTTAGACTTTTCTAATTTCGATTTACCTCCCCAAACTTACGCTTTGCGGGTAGCTGGCGATAGCATGATTGAAGATTTAATTACTGATGGCGATGTGGTATTTCTGCGTCCAGTAGCAGAACCAAATCATTTGAAAAATGGTACTATCGTCGCCGCCAGAGTTGATGGATTTGGTACGACATTAAAACGTTTTTATCGCCAAGGCGATCGGGTTACCCTCAAACCAGCAAATCCTAAGTACAATCCCATTGAAGTCATGGCTCAACAAGTACAGGTACAAGGTTCCCTCGTCGGTGTTTGGCGCGGTTACAACTGAGTAGTAAGAAAGTGATGAGTTATGAGTGATGAGTGATGAGTTTTAAATTACTAACTCCCAACTCCTAACTCCTAACTCCTAACTCCCAACTCCCAACTCCCAACTCCTAACTCCTAACTCCTAACTCCTAACTTTCACTATGTACTTGACGAAAAATTCAGTGCAGCAACTGCCCACTTTCCGGTTGAAATTACCATTTGCAAGGGAAAGTAAGGGCAGTTATTACACGCAACCATTACCAGGATGCCCAAGAATGCCTGCATCTCTGCAATTGCGGCAATATCAGCGCCAAGCGATCACTAGCTGGTTTACCAACAATGGCAGAGGGACGCTGAAAATGGCTACCGGTAGTGGTAAAACAATTACTGCACTAGCGATCGCTTGTGAATTATATCAGCAGATTAATTTACAAGTTCTGTTGGTAGTGTGTCCCTATCGTCATCTTGTCACCCAATGGGCGCGAGAATGTGAAAAATTTAATTTGCAACCCATTTTAGCTTTTGAGAATTTACGCACTTGGCAAAGTCAACTTTCTACCCAAATTTATAATTTACGTTCTGGTTCTCAACGGTTTGTCACGGTGATTACTACAAACTCTACATTAATTGGAGATGGGTTTGGGTCTCAACTCAAATATTTTCCCGCCAAAACTTTAATTATTGGGGATGAGGCGCATAATTTAGGCGCACCCAAGTTAGAAGAAAGTTTGCCGCGTAGTGTTGGGTTGAGACTAGCTTTATCTGCCACACCGGAGAGATATTTTGATGATTTTGGTACGCAATCTTTATTTGATTATTTTGGCCCAGTTCTCCAGCCAGAGTTTACTTTGAGGGATGCGATCGCTCAAGGTGCTTTGGTACATTATCTTTATTATCCGGTGCTGGTGGAATTAACTGAAGTAGAAAGTATTGCCTATTTAAAGTTAACTAAAAGAATTGGGCGATCGCTACTTTATAGAGGACGGGAAAATAGCGGAGATTTTGAAGACAATGAAGATTTAAAGCCGTTATTGATGCAAAGAGCAAGATTAATTGGTGCAGCCGAAAATAAATTAAATGCTTTGCGGGATTTAATGGCAACTCGCCGCGAAACTACTCACACTCTTTTTTATTGCAGTGATGGTTCACAGGATGCGGGACAACGTTCATCTCTACGTCAACTCAAAGCTGTTGCTAAAATTTTGGGAGGGGATTTGGGGTATAAGGTAAGCACCTATACAGCACAAACAACTTTACAAGAACGAGAAATTTTGCGTCATCAATTTGAAAGCGGGGAATTGCAAGGTTTGGTGGCAATTCGTTGTTTAGATGAAGGTGTTGATATTCCGGCAATTCAAACTGCGGTGATTTTATCAAGTTCTGGTAATCCCCGCCAATTTATTCAGCGACGGGGGCGAGTTTTGCGTCCTCATCCTACTAAGGAACGTGCAACAATATTTGACATGATTGTTTTGCCACCAGATTTAGATAGAGAAACGATAGAAGTTGAACGCAATCTGTTGAAAAAGGAATTGCGTCGTTTTGTGGAGTTTGCTGATTTAGCTGATAACGCAGGTGTTGCAAGAATGAAGTTACTTGATTTACAAAAGCGATATGGTTTATTAGATATTTGATTATGGACTATATAGTTGTATTATTTTGTAAAATTTTTCGAGTTTTGAAAAAAGAGGCATTAAGTATGAAATAATAAAATTATGAGTTTGATCATAATGGGATGTAAGCGGCTTTAAAAATTTCAGTTACATCCCATTATGATCTAGATTATTAATATTAATAATAACAAAAGATTATTCAATAGTAAAGTCTTTTTTCAAAGAAAGTTATAAATTTGAAAAAATAGTTTTTGCAAAATTAAAGATAACGCTAACAGTGGCTTTACGGAGGTAGATGCACTACTAGAGAAAGTTAAAATATAGAAAAACCATATTTCCAAACCGAAGATGTCACAAGATGCGAATATTGATGATGTGCAGGAGCCAATAACTAGCGCTTCGCCGGAAGTACGGCAAATTATTGAGCGGGTATGGAAGCTAGAAAAAGGCAGGCTAGATAAGAAGATTAACAGCCATATAAATGATAATATTTTGGACATTATTAAGGAAGAGGTGCGATGAAGCTGACTTCAATCAAGCTATGCAACTTTCGCTCCTTTTATGGTACGACACCAGAGATGATTCTAGCTGGGGGGGATGCTCAGAACACGACGATTATTCATGGCAATAATGGTTCGGGAAAAACCAGTTTGCTAAATGCCTTTACGTGGGTATTGTATGATAAATTTAGTGCGGCATTTGCATCGATAGAACAGTTAGTAAATAAGCGTGCGATCGCAGAAGCTCAAAAAGGTCAAGCTGTAGAATGTTGGGTAGAGATTGGCTGGGAACATGAAGGTAAACGCTATCGAGTCAAACGCGCCTGTCGGGGTTATAAAAACGAAGGTGATTTTGACGCTGGCAAAACTCAATTAACCATGTGGGTTGGTGCAGATGATGGCAAATGGAATATACCAATTCAGCAACCAGACGATATAATTAATCAAATTTTACCCGCTACTTTACATCAATATTTTTTCTTTGATGGCGAACGAATTGAAGAAATCGTTCGTTCTGACAAAAAAGCTGAAATTGCCGAAGCTACAAAAATTTTCTTGGGTGTCGAGGTAATCAACCGTTCCATCAGACATTTGGGAGATGCTAAAAAAACTTTAGAAAATGATTTAAAAGCTATTGGTGATTCTGAAACTAAACAACTGTTACGACAGCAAGAAAAAATAGAACGCGAACGCGAACGCATTACCAAACGGCAAACTGAAATCAAAGAAGAGTTAGAATATCAACAAACTTTTAAAAAAGAGACAAGTAGCCGTTTGCGAGAATTGAGTGCTGCTAAGGAATTACAAGAAAGATGGCAGGATTTAGAATCGCAGAAGGCGGCGAATCAAGAAGAATATAAAAAAACCAAGGAAGCGCTGAAAAAAGTTATCTCTGCGCGAGGTTACACAGTCTTACTGTCAGAGACTACAGCACAGTTCCGAGGAATTATCAATGATTTGAAGCAGCGCGGCGAGTTAACATCAGGAATTTCAAGAGAATTTGTGAATGATTTACTCAATTCTCAACGCTGTATTTGTGGCGCAGAATTACATGAGGGTAATCATTCTCATGCTTATGTGAGTACTTGGTTAAATAAAGCAGGTTCCTCGGCGGTGGAAGAAACTGCAATTCGGATGAGCGCACAAGTAGATGAAATTGATAAGCAAGCGATAGGATTTTGGGAAGAAGTTGATAGAGAACAAACTAGAATTAATCAATTAAGGCAAAGTATATCTCAAATTGAAGGCGATTTAGATAATATTCAAGAACGGTTGCGAAAAGATGCTAATGAAGAAATTAGCAGTTTGCAAAAACGATTAGATGAAATTGAAAGTAAAATTGATGAATTAAATCGAGAACAGGGTGCAAATCAGCAGCAAATTGCTCAACTTACAACTGAAATTGAAGGTTTCAACAAACAAATCGCCAAGCAAAAGCTGAATGAAGATAAGCAAACTTTAGCACAGCGACGGATTAACGCTACTCAAGATGCAATCGAACGGTTAACGGAAGTTAGAAATCGTCAAGAACAACAATTTCGCCTGCAACTAGAAAAGCGAGTACAAGAGATATTCACAGAAATTTCTGTGACTCCATACATTCCTAAAATTAGTGAAAAATATGAACTGACATTAGTAGAAAATACTACAGGGATAGAAGCACCTGTTGCAGCTTCCACCGGGGAAAATCAAATTCTCAGTTTATCCTTTATTGCCAGCATCATTGATAAAGTAAGGGAATGGAGTGAGAAACGCAAAATGATGATGATTCCTGATAGTAGCACTTTCCCAATTGTCATGGATTCGCCGTTTGGTAGTTTGGATGAAAATTCGCGGCGACACATTGCTAAAACAATTCCCCAATTAGCGAATCAGTTGATAGTTTTAGTTACTAAGACTCAGTGGCGGGGTGAAGTGGAAGCAGAAATGACAGATAGAATTGGGAGAGAATATGTGCTTACGTATTATTCTTCTAAGCCGGATTGCGAACAAGACTATATTGAGTTGGGTAGAGAAAGATATCCTTTGGTGAAACAAAGTCCGAATGAGTTTGAATATACTGAAATTATCGCAGTTGAACGGAATAGGTAATTATCACGTAGAGACGCAGAGAAAGACTTTTGCAAGGAATCTTATGATTTCGCGCATTCGCTGTTAGGCGTTCTCGTAGAGTAGGCGCAAAGGTTTTTACAGAACTGACGGAAAATACCTCTCAAACTCTTATTCTTCCATGTTCTCTGTCCCTCTGTGGTAGCCTGCGGCAAGCCGCTTTGCGTCTACGATTTTCCGTTACTGTGCGTAAGTCTGATTTTAGTTAAAGTTGAGAAAAGTGACTTTTGAGAAGGAATCAGGTTATGGTTGCGAGTCCAGACAGAAATTATATGTCTCCCCACGAATACCTGGAATGGGAACAAGGCCAAGAAATTAAATATGAATATATTGATGGTGAAGTTTTCGCCATGACTGGGGGTACTCTTCCCCATAATGATATTGCTTTAAACTTAGCTTCAGCGTTAAAAAGTCACCTGCGAGGAAGTGGGTGTCGTGTGAATATGGCGGATGGGAAAGTAGGTGTATCTGAAAACGGGCCTTTTCATTATCCCGATGTTGTAGTGAGTTGCGATGAACGGGATAAACAAGCTATTCAATTTCTCCAATATCCTTGTTTAATTGTTGAAGTTCTGTCCCCAAGTACAGAAGCTTACGACCGAGGTAAAAAATTTACGCGGTATCGTCGCATTCAGACTTTGCAAGAATACGTCCTCATTGATGCTGAAAAAATTGGTTTAGATTGCTTCCGGTTAAATGATAGAGGACTCTGGGAATTACACCCTTATGAAGCAGGGGATGAGGTTGATTTAACCAGCGTTGATTTCCACTTTCCGATATCTTTGGTGTATGAAAATGTTCAGTTTCCTATTTAAATTAGGATTATCCTAGATTCATTATTAGGGGTTTTATGAGTATTCAAATTGAGGCAACTATTGAAGATTTGTACCACTTACCTGACAATTGTAAAGCAGAAATTGTCAATGGAAAATTGGTGCTAATGTCTCCAACTGGATTTTTACCAGGACGTGCAGGTGGTGAAATTTATGCAAGTCTACGGGATTATGAACGTCTGACAAAAAGTGGTTACGCTTTGCCTGATAATGTCGGCTTTCTTGTCAATCTCCCTAATCGTCGTTCTTTAAGTCCTGATGCTGCGTTTTATACTGGCAAACCTACAGGCGGGAAGTTTCTCAATGGTGCGCTTATATTTGCTGCTAAGGTGCGAAGCGAAAATGATTACGGTGATAAGGCTGAGAAAGATATGGCTAGTAAACGCCGTGATTATTTTGCAGCTGGTACTTTGGTAGTTTGGAATGTAGATGTACTTAAAGAAGAAGTTATTAGAGTATATCGTGTTAGTAATCCTGAAGAACCGCAAGTGTATCGCCGTAATGAGGTGGCTGAAGCTGAACCCGCAGTGCCAGGATGGACTATGTTGGTGGATAATTTGTTTGTTTAGTGTTTGTTTAGCGATCGCCCACATACTATTATAAAATAATACCCTGGTAAGTACGTAAGCGTAGCCAGCCGTAAGCATCGCTTTTGGCTTTCGGGTAATATAGCAACAATGTAGATATTAATATCATGGCTGCAAACAGAATCAGGGTTGCTAAAGATAAGGCTGAGTTTGTGAAATCTCTAGTAGCATCAAAAGACACAACTGGCCCTTTTCAGACTTATGTAGAAGTAATGGTGTTTGCAGCAGCTTTAGGCGTTAAATATAAAAAGCGCGTTCCTTTGGGAGAAACTACAAAAAGAGAACCATCTCCAATTCCACAAGAAAATTTTGCTTCATTAGGATATGACCTAATCATTAAATTACTAGGAATCAATGAAACTCAAGATATCAACATACTCTCATCTAGAGAAGAACAAGATGAAGATAAACGTACTCAAATATTTGAAGAGTATGCTAACGGAGGACTGGAAATTTTACAGAACGAGTTGCGGGGTTCTGTTGACTATTCAGAGCGACTTCTATTAGTTCTGATTTCTGAAAGAGGAACAAAAGAACAGCTAGAAGAAGAGTTTGACCTCAGTAAATTCTTAAATTGATTTTCTTGCTTGCTTAATTAAGTTATTAAATATGAAAAATATAGCATATTATTGTCAACGGTTTGCTGAATTAAATGTGAGTAGTAGCCGGAAGCGTGGTAATGCTCAATATAAACCAATATTACTTTTATCTGTAATTGATTTGATTGCACGAGGTGTCATTAGTACTAATGAGATTCCAGTTTCAAACCAATTAGTTCAAATATTTGAGAGGTATTGGAATGTAATCGGTTCTCCCTCTTACAAAGGTGGTTTACACTATCCTTTCTTCCATCTGCAAACTGAGGGCTTTTGGTACTTGAAATTTAAGTCTGAATTTAATGGATTACAGCCAAAAACAATTAACAAACTAAAGCAGGCTGTTGAATACGCATATCTAGACAATGAACTATTTAACTTTTTACAAGATGAATTTTGCAGAAAAGAACTAATTGATGCACTTGTAGCAGCTTTCTTTTATGAGAATGAAAATAATATAGAAGCTATTTTACAAATAAATCAAACTTTTCAAGATGACGCGGTAGAGATAGAAAAAATAATTGAAACAGAAAATTTAGAGACTAATCCAAAGTGGAGTTTGAAACGAGCAGTTATTAGAAATGCTTTTTTCAGAAAAGCAATTGTAAATATTTATGATTATAAATGCGCTTTTTGTGGGCTGAAAGTAACTAAATCTGTAAGTCAAAATATAGTTGATGGGGCACATATAAAGCCATTTTCACAATTCTATGACAGTAGAATTCATAATGGAATAGCACTGTGTAAAAACCATCATTGGGCATTTGATAGGGGTTGGTTTGCTGTAGATGAGCAATACAAAATTATAGTTAGCAATGATTTGGAAGAAGCATCTCCCCATGCTAAACCTATGAAAGATTTTCATGGTGAAACAATACTTCTACCAAATACAGAGCAATACTTTCCAGAACTGGCAGCGCTGCAATGGCATCGCCAAAATATATTTCAAGCATAATTACAAGATAGCTGGAAGTCCTACCGCTTTCGGTTCAACAAACTTTCCATCAAAACCTATAGTTTTATCTTCCACAGTTCTAGCATCCGCCAAAGCCTTACGAAGTTCAGCACGTTCCATCTGTTCGTGAATTCCACCCAGGATATAAACCAATAACTTTGCCGCTAAATCTCGTCCAGCAACTTGCACCCGCTTTTTATTTGGGTCGTACAAAACCCCATACCAAAGAGATTGGGGATATTCCATACCACTAAAGCCCCCTTGCTGGTCAAACTTCCGCAGTTTCTTAAAAATATCTGTTAGGGAAAAACCTTTTTTAAAAATTAAAATTCCTAAAGCCTGCGCTAATGCAACTTGAGCAACCGGACGGAAAAGCATATTTCCTTCACCTCCATCCTTCTCAAAGCTGAAGCGCCGTAAAGCTGGTGTATCCTGGTGTTCTAAAATTTTATAACTGGAAAGACTAGCCAAAGAATCAAATAGCTTTTTAAATTCCTCAATTCCCTGCTCAAGTTCTTCATCCTCTGGACGCATAGGAATTAGACCTTTCTCCAAGGGTTTCCAGTGGGGGAACTTTTGACCCAAATATCGCTCAGACATATCTTGCAGAGCTTGCAAAGTGGTCAAAACTGTAGAATTAGAAGCCACTGTTGCACTATTCCAATTAACACGAGGATTGCGCTCTTGTCGTTGTTCTAATAGTGGATGTGTAACTGCAATTTTTCTAGCAACGATCGCAAAACCATCATCCTCATTCAACTGTGTTAGTTGCCCTTTAGTCAACGGTGCAGCCATCAGGTTGACATGAACAAAAATCGATCTTACTCTGCGCCTCGCCTGGGTGCGAGTTTCCCCAGCCGCTACCGCACAGATGAACTCAATACCAATTTTTTCCTTGGGTAAATTTTGCAAGTAAGCAAGGTCTACTTGGTACTTTTCTATCAAATCATTGACTGTAATAAAACTGTCATCAGCAACTTTATCTTTTTTATAGCGCTGGAGTTTGCGAGTTTTGATTAATTCTATCAACCCCTGCACCCCCATTAATCGGTGTTGACCATCTAATGCATAAATAGTTACATCATCCTCAGAAATATTTAGCAGACCTACCTTACTGTCTTTATCTAGGGGGATGAAATCAGTTGTAGACTTTGTAGCGCGTCCTTCACTATCCCACTCAGCAGCTTTGGGATTATCCACCCACGGTTGATTTATTACTACCAGCACCGGCGGAAATTTGTGATTGTGTCGAGCCGCTAAATACTGTACTAGCGGCGCTTGACGTGACCAATCAAGGGGACGCTGCTGAATTTCATCAATACTATCTGCGTCAATCTCAATGTTATCTGTCTCTGGATTGTACTTTTTTTGAAACAAAGGTAAACCAGAGGCGAAGTGAACCCGACCTGCAAACCATTCCAAGGTAACAGAGCTAACATAAGCCTCAGTACCACCCATTTCAGTTTTTTGAACGAGAATCTGATCTTTTCTTCCTAAAAAGTTCTCCAGGAGTAAAGCTAGTACTTGTTTTTCCTTATTTTCCCGTTCCAAGTACTCTCTAGCGATGTCAGAAGTTAGGTCAGATGTACTATCTTTCATGTTAAATTTTAAAAACAGAATAAGATTATGTCGTTTAATTATCCAAAAAATTGGATATTAGTAGTAAAGTTTTTAAAAACTTTTCTTAAACCCTCAGAGGTGGCCTTCGAGAAGGGAAGCGGCTTCACATCTTGTCTGTATAGCCGTGAATTCTATTTGCTATTCGCCAGATATTACGCCAGTGTTTCCAGAGAGAAGGAGAAATGACTACAGCACAACAACCAGAAAATAAAGAGCAGCAAGCACGTACTGTAGCAGAGTTAGTGGACTATATCCAAGTTCTCAGCACTGAAATTCAAGAATTGTATTGTTTGGATGAGATACCTTGGGTGGTGGGCTATTCGGGCGGCAAAGATAGTACTGCTACTTTACAGCTTATCTGGAATGCGATCGCAGCACTACCAGTTGAAAAGCGAAAAAAGACTATTCATGTTATTACAACTGACACACTGGTAGAAAACCCTGTAGTCTCTGTTTGGGTACGCAAATCTTTAGAAAGGATGAGAGTTACTGCAAAAGAACAGAAAATGCCCATAGAACCCCATTTATTACAACCAGAAATCAAAGAGACATTCTGGGTAAGCTTAATTGGTAAAGGTTATCCAACGCCGCGAGGAAAATTTCGTTGGTGTACAGACCGTCTGAAAATTCATCCTTCTAACCGCTTTATCCGTGATGTGGTTAGAGTAAGTGGGGAAGTTATTCTTGTTTTAGGTACACGCAAGGCTGAAAGTATCAAACGTGCTATCTCAATGGAAAAACATCAAGCAGGTAGCCTAAAAGATCGCCTCATTTCTGATTCCAGTTTACCCACATCTCTGCTTTACCATAGTCCAAGCTTGCCTAATTCTTTAATTTATAGCCCCATTGAAGATTGGCGTACTGATGAAGTTTGGATTTACCTAAATCAGTGGCAAAACCCTTGGGAATATAGCAACAAAGATTTATTCACCATGTATCGAGGTGCTACAGCAGATAATGAATGTCCTCTAGTTGTTGATACTTCTACTGCTAGCTGTGGTGATTCTCGATTTGGGTGCTGGGTTTGCACAATTGTTAGTAAGGATAAATCAATGGAGGCAATGATTCAAAATGATCAAGAGAAAGAATGGATGCAGCCTTTATTAGATATTCGCAATGAATTAGATAATAGAGATGACCGTGAGAAAAGAGACTTTCGTCGCATCTGGGGAGAAGTCCAACTTTTTGAGCGTCATGTAGATGGTGAAGCCTCTATTGAACCAATTCATGGCCCTTATACTAAATATTGGCGGGAACATTGGCTCAGACGATTATTAGAAGCGCAAACAAAAACCCGTCGCACAGCGCCAGAAAATATGCGCGACATCACCCTAATTACTCTCGAAGAAATGAGCGAAATTCGCCGCATTTGGCTAGAAGAAAAACACGAATTTGATGATAGTTTACCCCGGATTTATCAAGAAGTGACTGGCGAAGAATTTCAAGACCCCCGTCCTGGTGCTGACCTTAGCTTATTAGGTAGCGATGAATGGGCTGTGTTAGAAGAAATCTGTGCAGATGATAGTATGCACTTGGAACTCATGGCTAAACTTTTAGACACAGAACGCCAATTTCGGAAAATGTCGCGGCGTGTGGGAATCTACGACACCCTTGAAAAATGCTTTGCTACAAGTTCGCGTTCTAAAGATGAAGCAGTTAAAAATGCTCATTTAAAGCGGGATTTGAAAACAGCAGCTGAAGAAGGCGATATTGAAAAGGTCAAGCAGCTAACTTTAGCAGATTTTGCCACACCCGATACACAAGTTGACGCAACAAACCTGACAAAATCTGATACCCAGACAAAGACTTGGGGAAATATGAAATTTAAAAAATAGGTTCACAGTGCTTTAAGGCTGTGTCTCATCATCAACATCTCCCAAGTACAGCCTGATAAACTCTTCTGCTGCGGCTGGATTAATTTTCTTGAGTGCATCCCGAATTTCTAGCACCCCCTCCGCTACAGGGTCCATTATCTCATTTACCCAGCGATTAACATTTGAGCGTCCAGTTCCCATTGTCACTGCTAACTTATTTTGGCTAATGCCATGTTTCTCTAACACCTGTTTCAACGCTTTTCCTGCTTTTCCCATGCTTCTGATTGTGTCAAAGGCTTTTAACCAAGTAAATGTCCCGTATAAGCGACAAAAGGTGTAAGATATTTATGTCCCGTATACGGGACATAAATATCTCTAGCAAAATATGTGAGTTCCAATGACTAAAAGCTTTTTGGCAGATACCTTGTCAAGCATCTCACCGCTTGTTTATGCCAACGAATCTCAAGAAACAACACCAAGGAGAGAGTCTGTAAAAGTAGTAATTTATGGTTCTAAAACAGGTGTTAACAACACAATTTTCACCCTTTACAAGCTGGGTTTTGCTCAAGTTAATGAATGGAGTCCTTTATTACCTAGTCCCAACCCTGGAGAAGTGATGAGTATTTTAACTAGGCACATTATGACAACGTGACTGTAATTCGACTAGTAAAAAATATGATAGGGTGGGCAATGCACACCCTACAAAAATAACGAAACAATACTGAGCGAATTCCATTCGCCCCATATTTTATTCTTAAATATCAATGATATTTCTTGAACTTGTACTACAAAACTTTGGCCCTTACTCTGGAAGACAAGTAATCAATCTTGACCCAAGAAAAGATGAAAATCCGCGCCCAATTATTTTATTAGGTGGGATGAATGGCGGGGGAAAAACTACGCTGATGGATGCCATACGCCTAGCTCTTTATGGTCATCGCGCTCAATGTTCTACCCGTGGGAATTTGAGTTATAACGATTTTCTGAACCAATGTATTAATAATAAAGCTAACCCTGCCGAAAAAACCCGAATTGAATTAGTTTTTGAACACATCAAAGATGATAAACCAGTAAAATATCGGATTGTCAGAACCTGGGAAAAAAATCCTAAAGATGGTAAAGATTCTTTGGGAATTTTAGGCGATGATGATACTTGGCCTGTTGATTCTTTGGTAAATACTTGGGATGACTATATAGAAAATCTCTTACCATTAGGAATTTCTAATTTATTTCTCTTTGATGGTGAACAAGTAAGAAACCTTGCAGAACAGGATTCACCACCACTAATTGTAATTGAAGCTATTCGAGGACTTTTAGGGCTAGAATTATCTGACCGTTTAGCAGTTGATTTGGAGATTTTAGTCAACCGCAAACGTAAAGAAATGGCTGACACTAAAGATTTAGCTAATATAGAAGAAATTGAAAAAAGGTTAACGCAGCAGCAAGAAGATTACCTAGTTATAGAAGAAAAATTAGCACATTTCAAAAATCAACTTGAAGAATTAGAAACCATACAGCGAGAAGTTTTAGATAAATTCGTTTCTGAAGGGGGTAAAATCGCTGCCGAACGCAATCAACTAGAACAACAACAAAAAGAGAAAACTGCCGCAGCAGAAAACATTCGGCAGTCAATGTGTGAATTAGCTGCTGATGTGTTACCTTTAGAGCTAATTTCTAATTTCCTGAGTCAGGTACAAGCACAGGGAGCAAATGAATTTCGCTATCAACAAGTACAGTTAGCTAGAGATGTTTTACTTGAACGAGACAAACGTTTACTAAACTGGTTAAGTGAATTAGCGATCGCTTCTGAAAAAGTTGATAAAATTAACTCTTTTTTAGCTAAAGATATTGATAGTTTATATACAGCCAACTCCCAATCGCAATCACCTTGGTTATTAGCTGATGAGGAAAGTTTGAGTCAATTAGATAATGTCAGATATTATTTGCAAAATGCTTTAAATACTGCAAAAGAAAAATTAAATATTCTCAAAAATTTAGAAGAAGAAATTATCAATTTAGCAAGACAAGTGCAAACAGCAGCAGAACCAGAAGCTTATAAAAAGCTGCGCGAAGCTGTGGAAGAAGCACAAAATCAAGTTTCTGAAGCTAAAGTAAATTATGAGATAACTCGCCAGAAGTTAGCTGAGTTAGCAACTGCACTTGATAAGACCAAAAAAGAATTACAAGAATATACTGTAGAAAATATTGAACGTAAAAATAAAGATCATATTATTACCTCAGCAGCTAAAGTTCAAGAAACACTCAAGATTTTCCGGGAAAAATTAACCCTCAGAAAACTCAATAAATTAGAAGAGGAAGTTAAAAACTGCTTCCTTTATCTCCTCCACAAATCAGATTTAGTGCATCGCATCGCCATTGATAGCAATACTTTTGGACTTTACTTGTATGACTTCAATGGTCAACCCGTCCCTAAACATCGCCTCTCGGCGGGCGAAAAACAACTACTAGCGATCGCTTTCCTCTGGGGTTTAGCCAAAATCTCTGGACACCGCCTACCAGTAGCAATCGATACGCCACTAGGTAGACTAGACTCCTCTCACCGCAGCAACTTAGTTGAACGTTACTTTCCATCCGCCAGCCACCAAGTCATTTTGTTATCTACGGATACTGAGATTGGCAAGAAAGAAGTTGAAACACTGCGCAAAAATGAAGCGATCGCTCGTGAATATCTGCTCAAATACGATTCCTCCACCCGTCAAACAATAGTGATAAAAAATCAATATTTTTGGTAGTAGATATCGTCTAAAAAAGATATTTACAATATATATAACAACCATTGGAAAGTAGATAAGCAATTATGAATTCACCACATTTACTAAAAATAGAGCGCGACCTACGTGCTTTGTCATTAGAAGAATTAGAATGGATATTAAAACTTATCACAAGACAAGTGCAAGAAAAGAAGCAAATCTCAGATAAATTTACTGATGTGAAATATATGAATGAACAATTAGCTGCAATGGCTAGTGATTTAGATATCAAAACAGAAATTACCTTTATCAATAATGAATTTGGTGTTACAGAAATGGATGGTTTAGAAAAACTGTGAGCATCGAGAGAGGACAAATTTATTTTGTTAATCTTAATCCAGTGCTGGGTCGAGAACAGGCAGGAACAAGACCAGTTTTAGTTTTATCTATAGACGCTATCAACGAAGCACCTTTAGTTGTGACTGTAGTTGTCGGTACGAAAGGAACAAATATTAAGCGTGATTATCCAACTAATATACGAGTCTCTGCAAGTGACAGTGGATTGTCTATAGAAACAGTGTTCTTATGTTTTCAAATTCGTTCTTTAGATCCAAATCGCTTTTCTGCTGACCCAGTTGGCATGATTTCTGACTCCAAGATGCTTGAAGTTGAAACTGCGGTTCGCTACTGTTTGGGTTTATGAGCGAAAACTACCTCAATTTTTAGGAAGATTATGGAATTCCCAATCGAAAGAATAAAACTCTCCCAAACAGCCAAAGACCAACTTACCAAACTCAGACGCAGCACCAAAATCGACCAATGGAATATCCTATGCCGTTGGGCATTTTGTCGTTCCCTGGCAGAATCAACCGCACCGTCCCCCGTCCCAATTCCCCAAGATAGCAACGTCGAAATGACTTGGCGCGTCTTTGGCGGCGAAATGTCCGATATTCTCCTCCTCGCCCTCAAACAACGCTGTCATAACGACGGTTATCCCACCGACAAAGAAACCCTCGCCACCCAATTCCGCCTGCATTTGCATCGCGGTATTGGCTACTTAGCAGGCGATCCAAATATCAAGAAAATTGAAGATTTAATTGAACTCGCCATTAAACCTTGAAAGAATATTAGTTAATAAGTGTCTTAAATTACGAATTACGAATTACGAATTACGAATTATTCTTATGCCTGAAGCGCTAGAAATCGAGCGTCATAGAGCTGCGATCGCTCGCACTGATTTATCTCGCCCCGTGCGATTGGCAATAGAATGGGCAATCCTGAATCAGGATACCACTTTTTTTGATTACGGTTGCGGCTACGGTGGTGATGTCTGGCGAGTAGCAAACTTAGGCTACACCAGTGCAGGCTGGGACCCTTACTACTACCCCGATGTTCCACGCACCGCCGCCGATGTGGTCAACTTGGGTTATGTCCTCAACGTCATTGAAGACTCAGAAGAACGCCGTCAAAGCCTTCGCCAAGCCTGGGAACTCACCGGGAAAGTTTTAATTGTCGCGGCTCAAATTCTGATTAACGCTCCCAGCAAAACTCAACTTGCTTACAATGATGGCATTGTCACCCGCCGCAATACTTTTCAGAAATATTACGAACAAGAAGAACTCAAAACTTATATTGATGAAGTCTTAAATGTCGATGCAGTGCCGATCGCTTTAGGTGTCTACTTTGTTTTTCGAGATGAAGCCGAAAAAGAAAGTTACAAAGCTATCCGCTTCTTTTCTACCACTTCTACACCCAGAGTCCGCATCGCCATTAAGCGGTTTGAAGACTATCAAGAACAGCTGCAACCATTAATGGCTTTTTTTACCAAGCGCGGTAGACTACCCGCCAAAGGCGAATTGGAAAATGAACAAGAATTAATAAGCGAATTTGGTAACTTCCGCCGCGCCTTTGGGGTAGTTTTACAAGCTACCGATGAAGCAGAATGGGATGCGATCGCTTATCGTCGTTCTCTAGATATCCAAGTTTATCTCGCCCTGACTCACTTTGATCGACGTCCTGCATGGCAGAAACTAGCGCCAGAAATGCGTCACGACATCAAAGCCTTTTTTAGTAGCTATGAAGAAGCTTGTCAAGTAGCTGACCAAAAGCTTTTCAGCTTAGGTAAACCTGGGGTGATTCAAACTGCGTGTGAAAAAAGCAAAATTGGTAAACATACGCGCGGTGCGCTGTACATACATGTTTCGGCACTTGCTGCACTTGACCCCATACTCCGAATTTGTGAAGGCTGCGCTAGCCGTACTATTGGGCGTGTCGATGAAGCCACATTGATCAAATATCACACTGATAAGCCGCAAATATCCTATCTGTCTTACCCGAAATTCGACACCGATCCGCATCCGGCATTAAAAGCCAGTATCGGTATTGATTTAAAAACCCTATTCGTCACTCATCGAGACTACGAAACTAGGGCAAATCCGCCGATTTTGCACCGTAAGGAAACATTTGTTACCAGCAACTACCCAGGCTACGAAGAATTTGCTAAACTCACCCAACAAGAACAGCAATTAGGATTACTCAATAGTAAAAGTGATATTGGTACGCTTGAAGGTTGGGAAAAATGCCTTGCTGCACACAGAGTAGAAATCAGGGGGCATCAGGTTTATCCAATTCAGGAAAGTTAAGAAAACGCCGACGCTATAAGGTTATCCTGAATTTGTATTTAACCCAAGTAAATCTTGGTAGTTTGTCATGTTTGCGGGAAATCACATAGCAGCGATGATGAGTTTCAATCCCCGATCGGGATTATGTAGGGAACTCCTGCTACTCCGATAATTCAAACCTTTATAGGTACTATTTACATGATATACATTTACATTTCCTCATTGGATTTGATTGATATTTCCTCAAAAGAGGCTAAAAGTTGAAACAATGAGGAAAATTACATCACCGCTGGAAGTTTTCGGTAGTCGCAAGATGGCGGCTTTATTATTTTTAGGTTTTTCATCGGGTTTACCGTTATTGTTAATCGGTAATACCTTAAAGGCTTGGATGACCGTAGAAAAAGTAGATTTAGCCGCTATTGGTTGGTTTAGCCTTGCGAGTTTGCCTTATTCCTTAAAATTTTTGTGGTCGCCGTTGGTAGACAGGTTCACCTTACCAGTTTTGGGACGACGACGGGGTTGGTTAATTTTGACGCAGATTGCTTTGATTGTAGCGATCGCAGTCATGGCTTTCCAACAACCCAAACAAGCATTACAACTACTCGCAATCAACGCCATAGTCATTGCTTTTATCAGTGCAACTCAAGATATCGCTGCTGATGCTTACCGTACCGACGTTTTAGAAAAACTAGAAATGGGGGCTGGTGCAGCAGTTTTTATTTTAGGTTATCGAATTGCCCTGTTAGTCGCAGGTGCTTTAGCTTTGATACTTGCTGACAAACTGCCTTGGTCATCGGTTTACTTGTTTATGGCAGGGACGATGGTAATTGGTATTCTTGCCACCTTGTTCGCACCAGAACCCAAAGAAATTAGTCCTCCAAGTTCTCTAGCTGATGCTGTAATTTTGCCCTTTCAGGAATTTTTTCAGCGTCAAGGGATTATCAAAGCGATTCTAATGCTTGCATTCATTACCCTATACAAGCTAGGTGATGCTTTGTTGAGCAATATGACCACGCCTTTTTTGCTGCAAACGGGTTTTACCAAAACCGACATTGGCGCAATTCAAGTGGGGATGGGGTTAATTGCGACGATTGTTGGCGCTTTAGCAGGTGGTTCAATTTTGAGTGCTATTGGCATCAATAGATCGCTTTGGGTTTTTGGTATTCTACAAGCAGTAAGTAACTTAGCTTACTTTTTTCTAGCATACATCGGTCAAAACTACCAAGCTATGGTACTTGCCATCAACGTAGAACAATTTTGTGGTGGATTGGGGACAGCAGCCTTTGTTGCCTTTTTGATGAGTCTTTGTAACCAGCGGTTTTCCGCAACCCAATATGCTTTATTATCCAGCTTAATGGCTGTCAGTCGCGATATTCTGGCGGCCCCTGGAGGCGCGATCGCCCAAAGCACGGGTTGGCCTATATTTTTCTTAATTACCATCGCCGCCGCTGTACCAGGACTACTCCTATTGCCAGTATTTGCCCCCTGGAACCCTCAGCCAGTGGCAGTATCCAGACCAGGACTTGAGGATGAAGAAGAGGATATATGGGGAATCAAGTAGTTATTGCTGTCGGCACATTTATTCTCTTACTCACTGGTTTATTACTTGGGTATGTTCTCTCGCAGTTAGTTCTGGGATTTCTAGCGTTTAACCTCTTAACTTTTTTCGGAACACTCAGCCTAATTTTAATTTTTGGTACGCTTTATTACGTTTTATTTTGGCAGTTGCGGAGAGAACAATCCCGACCATCAACTCCATCAACCATCAATCAAGGGATACCAACCCAGGTAGAGGAGGGTTTATCTGATAGCTATCTCAAAAACAGGCTAATAGCTAAATTATCCGGTGATACTGCCGCTGCCGAAAGGTTAATTGCACAGGCAAAAGAGACTTATCCTGGGATGCCGGAGAATTGGTATTGCGAAAGAGTACTTGATGACTTGGAGAGCGATCGCCAACGGGAGTAGGGGAGTAGGGGGCAGGGGAGACAAGGGAGCAGGGAGCAAGGGGAGATGGGAGAGACAAGGGGACAAAAGAAAACTCCTAACTTCTAACTCAGCACTCGGAACTTGGAACTGCTTTTGCCCCATTCCCAATTCCCATACACAAAAAATTGCTAAAATAAATCAAGAATACTTCACAAATCTTCAGCTAGGTTCTCATAAAAGTTCCTAGCTTCTTGCAATTAAAATATGGCTATTTTTCGTCAATATATCGCTCCACTGCTTGTAGTACTAGTGTTTGTTTTTGCCCTAGTTGCAGTCAGCGCTCGGATCTTTCTACCGTCCGATATGGCAGCACCCGCACCAATTGAAGAGGTAGAGGTAACTTCTCAACCGACTACAACTGATTTACCTCCAGCAGCACATAACGCAAGCTAGCTAAGTCAATAAACCTATTTAAGTGTCTGAACAACTACTACCTGGATATATTATTCGCCGTGGCTCCCTTTTGGAGCGATCGCTGCTGCTTAAATTCATGCAGCGAACTTACCAGGGTCTATTTCCCAATGAAGATTTTTCCCATTTAGAGCAAACAGTTAAGCAATACTTTTCTAGCGATACGCCTTTGTGGTGGGTAGAAGAGGAGGAAAGGGAGCAGGGGAGCAGGGGAGCAGGGGAGCAAGGGAGTAATAAAGAATCTATTTCCTCTGCCCCTCTGCCCCTCTGCCCCTCTGCCCCTCTGCCTCCCATCGCTTGCCTCTGGGTGGGCAATGCCATAGATCAAGTACACGGGAACCGTCATGCTCACATCTTTATCCTCTACGTTGTACCAGAACATCGGCGACGGGGTATTGGTACAGCCTTGATGCGATATGTGGAAAATTGGGCTATTCAAAGAGGCGATCGCCAAATTGGACTACAAGTGTTTCAATCAAACAAACCTGCATTGAATCTTTACAATCAGTTAGGTTATCAAACCCAATCCATCTGGATGGTAAAATTCCTGAGTGCAGAAAAATAAACTTAAGGATAGCGATAATATACTGTAGCGTCTAAGTTATGGAAATTCTCGTTGAGATAAAACTCAACCAGGAAGAAGGGAAAATGTATAAGAACCCAACTAATATTATATATAAAGCTTTAACTTATTGGCGTGGGGGATTATGTGTTAATCCCTTTTCGGGATTGAAATGAAATTATGTATGACGAAGACGATCTAAGCCTACTCGATATTGAGGAGGAGCTAGAAAGCCCCTTAGATAAAATAGAGCCGCTAACTGCCGAATCAGCTGTGGCAAAGCCAGATCCAGAAGTGATGCTAGCCTTGCTGGAAAATCCCCAGCCCCAGCAAAGAATGTTAGCGGCACGTGCTTTTTGTGATATTGAAGATGCACGTGCTACCCCCCATCTGATTCGTCTGTTAACTGATACCTGTCCCTTAGTGCGGGTAAGTGCAGCTTATGGCATCGGACGCAATCCCAGTTCAGAGGCAGTGAGTCCGTTAATTGCTCAACTAAACAGCGATTGGAATGGCTATGTACGTAAAGGTGTAGTTTGGGCTTTAGGAAACTGTCGCGATCGCCGTTCTTTAGCACCTTTGGCAGACGCTTTAAGAACCGACATTTCTGCAGTGCGTTTGTGGGCTGCTAGCGCCTTAGCACAGATGGCAGAAGTCGGTTATGAAGCAGTTATAGGGGCAATACCACCATTAATCGAAGCTTTAGTCCAAGATCCCGTGGCAGCTGTGCGAAGTAACAGTGCTTGGGCAATTGGTCAACTGTGCCGCGAACTACCTTCTAATGTAGTTTATGCCACAGCGATCGATGCCCTAATTCAAGCCTTTGCCGAAGATGAAGATTTGGGAGTCCGGGAAGACGCCAAAGCCTCACTATTAGGAGTGGGCGATCCCCGTGGCTTACAGCTGATTGAAACCCTGGAACAAGAAGGGTGGTTTTAATTAAACATTGGGCATTGGGCATTGGGCAAAACAGTTCCTTTTTTTTGAGTTTCGAGTCAAGAAGTGAGATTCCCCGCTCAGCACTCAGCACGGGCTAAACGCCCCGCTACCGCTAACAGCACTCAGCACGGGCTAAACGCCCCGCTACCGCTACCGCTAACAGCACTCAGCACGGGCTAAACGCCCCGCTACCGCTACCGCTAACAGCACTCAGCACCACTGCCCTTCAGCTACAGATTAGACCAAATTTAAGTCATAAGGGCGCTCAGTATCATCCTCACCCAAATATTCACCATTTTGAATTTCCAGAATAACTAGCGGAATATGTCCAGGATTTTCTACCTTATGTAGAGTTGCTGCGGGGACATAAGTTGATTCGTTTCGATTCAGTAATATTTCTGTATCGCCACAAGTCACCTTTGCCACACCTGAAACTACAACCCAATGTTCATTCCGGTGATAATGAATTTGTGGTTTAATACCATGCCTGGGTTTGATTTCCACACGACTAATTCTATAGGTTTCTCCCTCCTCGATTACCTCTACCTCACCCCAATATCGTGTACCTGAATGTGGAGACAATTCGTTGATATTTGACTGAGTATTATTTTCATTGGGAGTCATAATCAATTTCTCAACCAGATAAGTATTAGTATTTATCATTGACACTCGCCGTCAATTTATTGACGGCGATTCTAGCGGTTGTCTTAGCGGGGGATAAATCCACCTGCTAAGACGCTTCACCAGTTAACGGACTGTCATTGACCGCACCCTCTGCATCAACTATAGCCATTGCAGCTACAGCTTTCTGAAGACTCAGAGGGCATGAAAAACCTAACCATTGACCAATATTTTGACTAGCATTCCAATCAGCATTGCACCTATACCCGTCAAAGCCCCGAAACCAATCTCCATTTCGTACTCCTAATACACCATTGCGGTGATCGGATTTACTAATATATGGTGCTGCTACAGACTCAACTGGTACACCTGCACGAATCGCTTTATATTTGGTAATTTACCGTAAACGAGATAAAGCTGGGTAGAAAGATGCAGTCACAACATTTTATCTTTCTATAAATAATAACAACTGCTCTAATTTGGCCCCAGCTAACAGATTCTATCCCCGAATTTATTAATTTTGAATTGTTCACTCTCCCGTATATTGAATCCGATAAATCCGATTATTGGCTTCTTCTGTTAGTAGTAGACTACCATCTGGCAACACGAGTAAACCTACAGGCCGTCCCCAAGTACTTGGTACAGAAGGATTTAGCAAAAATCCGGTGAGAAAGTCTTCGTAGTAGCCCAGCGATCGCCCTTTAGCATCGAAGGGAACAAATACAATTTTATAACCAGTGCCGCGATCGCGATTCCAAGAACCACGAAAAGCCGCAAAAGCACCGTTCTGGTATTTTTTTGGAAACGTTTTACCATCATAAAACTGCAAGCCCAATGCTGCTGAGTGCGCCTGGAACAGCACATCTGGCGTTTGAGTCCGGGCTACTAAATCAGGACGTTTACTTTTGTCATCTGTCTTTTGGCGCGGATCGAGGTTGTTTGGTGTTAGATAAGCATAGGGCCAACCATAAAATGCCCTCTGTTTAACGCGTGTCAGATAGTCTGGCACCAAATCATCACCAATTCCATCCCGTTCGTTAACAGTGGTATAAAGTTCCTTAGTTACAGGATGAAAGTCTAAACCAACAGGATTACGCAAGCCGGAAGCGAAAGTTTGTTGTTGGGAACCATCTAAATTCATCACTTGTATTGAAGCCCGTGGTAAGGGTTCTTCATCTACATTGGTTCCCGATCCAACTGAAATATATAATTTATTGCGATCGGGCGAGATAACGACATTGCGCGTCCAATGATTGTTATAACCTTGAGCGGGCAAGTCGGCGATTTTTTCTCCCTTACCTGTAATCTTATTTTGATCTTGAGTATAGGGAAAACGCACCACAGCATCTGTATTCCCCAGAAAAAAGGAATTACCTGCAAAAGCCATCCCAAAGGGTCTATTGAGTCCGTTTGCTTTACTAGCAAAGGTTTCTCGAATGTCAGCTACACCATCAGCATTGCTGTCACGCAACAGACGAATGCGATTTTGCCCGGTTTCAGTCACTAAAACATCACCACTAGGGGTTAAAGCTAGCCAGCGTGGGGCATCTAAACCTTCAGCAAAGACATTTACTGTGAAGCCTTGTGGTACACGCAGCACCGGATTTTGGGGAATGGGCACAACTTCAGGCCGCTTGGAGGCGCTTTCTGTTGCAAAGGGCGCTGGTAAATTCTTCAGATTGATTCGGATGGGTGTAGGTGAAAGTGCTTCAGTACGGACAATATTTTTTGGCTGTGTAGGATTCTGTGTCAGTTGGGTAGAAGGTACAGATTTTTGAGGTGTGGGATTATCTGAGTTAGCGCGAGTCTGGTTACAGGCTGCTGCCAAAGTCATTAAAAAAACTGGCAGCAAAAAACGCGCAGAAACTTTCATGGTGGTAGACACTATACACAATGTTCCTACTCTATACTTGAGGCTTAATAATTGTCGCCAGTCAAAAGTTTGATTTTTCTTATAGCAATCCTAAATGAGATTGTAAAAATTTTTGTTGTGGTTGTCCTTGGTCATTTGTCCTTTGTTATTTGCAATTACAAAGGACAAATGACTAATGACTAATGACAATACAAGCATTTGTTAGTGAAAAAAAAATTTTTCAAATTCTGCTGCTGGTAAGGGACGACTAAATAGAAAACCTTGCATAGAATTACAGTTGTGTTGGCGTAAAAAACCTAGTTCTACTTCTGTCTCTACACCTTCAGCTACTACATCTAGATTGAGATTATGAGCCATCTGAATTAATGCCTTAGCGATGGCTGACTTTTGCGAATCGTTAGCAACATTATGGATAAAATAACGGTCTATTTTTAATGTATTAATTGGTAAGTTTTTCAAATAAATCAAAGAAGAATAACCCGTACCAAAATCATCGATCGCAATTTTTACACCCAAAGATTGCAATTTGCTCATAGTAGCGATCGCACTATTTACATCTTGCATAATCATACTTTCAGTGAGTTCTAGTTCTAAGTCATGTGGTTCCAAATTATTCACAGATATAAAATTCACTATATTATGAATGAAATCTGGCTGATTAAATTCAATTACTGACAGATTTACAGCAACATTCAAAGAATGAATTCCCGCATCACGCCAGCTTTTAATTTGTTTGCATACCTTTTTTAATACCCATTTCCCAATCGGAACAATTAAACCTGTAGACTCTGCTAACGGAATAAATTCTGTTGGATAAATCATTCCTAATTCTGGACTTTCCCAGCGCAATAAACTTTCAGCACCTACTATTTTTCCAGATGCAATCTCGACTATTGGTTGATAATAAATTTCAAATTCTTGAAAATTATGTTGTTTGATAGCTCGGTGTAAGCTAATTTCTAACAACTGCATTTTTGGAGACAAGTTATTAATTACAGTCTGAGGAGATAAATACCTTTTTAAAGTAGCGTATTTTTCCAACCTGTTCATGATGGCACTTAATAACTCAGCTCGAGTGAATGGCTTAGTTATATAGTCATCTGCACCCATATCCATACCTTGACGGAAGTCAGATTTGGCAGATTTGGCAGTGAGAAAGATGAAGGGAATTGTTGCCGTTGATGGATCTTGACGTAATGCTGTTAGCACGCCATAACCATCAATTTCTGGCATCATCATATCACAAAGAATTAAATCAGGAACTTCGGAGATAGCCAAATTTACCCCGATTCTGCCATTAGCCGCAGCAATAGTTTCAAAATCCTCAGCTTCTAGCAAATCTAAAATGTTTTCCCGGACTGCTTCCTCATCTTCTATTATCAAGATTTTGGGCATAAATTACCTCATTTTTATATTTTATTATTTAACGGCGCTATCCAGCAATACTTATGACAAAAATAACGATATTTGTCATAAGTATTTTAAATTTGTCGATATCTACACACTTTTTTAATATTGCCATTTTTAAGTATCTAGTATACTAACACCATTTATAATGTGACAAATGATTCAAAAAGACATAGTATATCTTCTTGAAAAATGCAAATTTGCCAATCTTGAATTTCAAATACAGCTTGTCTATCTTGACTAAGAAAATTAAACTTGAAAATGCTATCATCTGAGAAATATTTAATCGAATTTGAAAACAATTTAGTCAAAATGTGTGCCACAAGTTTTTCATCGATGCAGCAGGTTACAGATCTATATTGACTGGTGAAAAAAATCAAGCGCCGATAGTCCAGATTCATCTGTATTTGTTCTGGCGATTGTCGGCTATGTTCAACCAAATTGAAAGATGTTGGTTTATACTCTAATTTTTCCACTTCTAATTGACCAATAATCAACACATCATTCAATATTTCAGTCATGATTATGTGATATTTGGGCATATTGGTCTGCATGACCTTATTAGACTTACGGTAGAAGTCCAAATCTTCTTCATAAACTTCAATGAAGTGAGTGTATTTGCCTGTCGTATCTTTACGTACTATAACGCGTACTAGTAACCATTGGGACTTGAGTAACTGTCTCTCTGTGAGAATATGGTATTATACCTCAAAGTAACTAACATTAGATTACATCTAGTTTTCTCTGTTTCTTGTGCTACTGCTTGACTGATACTTTCAAGAGTAATATTACCAACAATATTACTTTGTTTATCTACAAATAGTAGTAGTTCTAATTGTTTCTAACATATCCGTTATACCACTGAGGCTATTTACAAAAATTCTGACACGTTCAATGCCATGACTTAGGTATACATAACTTCAAAAATATTGGCTGTTTTCACAGCTAGTTCCAGAAGCTACAAGCAGTACCATATCATGCTTAGTGAAGTACCTTACTACCTGCAAAGATGAAAAAACAAGATACTTTTACCCCATACTACATTAGTGCGTAAACGTAGCTAGTTATAGACATAGCATCTAATTTAATAGTGATGTTTTTAACACAACCATTAGCAACAAACAGTCAATTCTTAACTCTAAGCTTTGTAGCTAGCTGATCTAAGGTAAGGCTTGCATAGATTTTAACGATAGCTATCATCAGATAATAGTTATCTAAGTATTTTCCAATATTTTGACGCTAAACAAGTAGTAATATTTGGGATACAAACACTACAAAAAGTGTGTTAAGAATTACAAACTAGCTTATATCCAGCTAGTTGGGTATTGAGGATTGGGCATGGGGAAGAGAACAAGGAGAAAGACTTGTTGAAAGTTATCACTCAAGTCACCTTGTCGCCCCTCTGCCTCTTTACAAAGGACGCAACTGCACTCGCCGTTCGCCATAACGTAATAGTCTTTCTATAGTTACCAGCCGATTTTCCCAAACTTTGACTTGATAGGAATTCGACTTAATTTCTTGGCTCATCAATACCCGAAATTGAGACTGGAAGCGAGTTAGAGAGGCTTTTGCCACCAGTAACTTACTAGCAGAAGGGGAAGTGGCAAGCTGATTTAAAGCACTGCGTAAAACTTCTGCCTGGTTGTTAAAATCTGAAATTTTCTGAGATGGCCTTTGTCGTTGGTCATTTTGGAAAACAAATTTCCATTCCCGTTGTAGCGCGGTGTAACGGATGGCGGCAGTTTGAAAAGGCTGTCGGTGAGGAATCGGTTCACTTGTTGTGGATTGAATCCTACCTTGAGTGCTACTAAAGATTTTTTGGAGATCGTTGCTAAAATTTTCTGCGGCAAATAGTGCATAACCACTAACTGGCAAGTCCCTTACCAACTGGAGTTGATCGAATGCCCCGATTGTTGGCAAAGAAAGTAAGCGAATTCCCGGCACTAACAAGGTAGCTCCTAATTGTTTAGAGGCAATCCAGGGTTGGGCCAGTCGTTGAAACCGAGAAGTATCCAGAGCATAAGTCATAGGAACAATTAAATCTACATCCCCCTGCCTTGCCCAAGTTTCCCAATTTTGTTGAATTTTCTGAATCCGTTCCAGTTCCGGCAAAGGAAATACTGCAACCGACAAAATCAAATTCGGTTGCTTTTGTCGCAACTGCTGTGATACTTGGGCGACAAAGCTATCCACTTGCTCGGTGCGAAATGTTGTCCACTTTTGCCACAAGTCTGCTTGGCTAGGAGAAATATTCACTGGATCTACCCCAGTAAGTTTCTGAAATTGCGCTCTTGCAGCTTTCCCATAGCCATAAGTTCGACCTGCTGATGGGTCTTGGAAAGGGTAGCGAATGTAGTCTAGCTGTAGACCATCCACATTATATTTAGTGACAATTTCCTCATACAGCTTGAGCAAGTATTGCCGCACTTCGGGGTTGGCTGGATCGAAAAATGGCTTAGTCTGACCAACGGGAATCATGTTGCCCAGGTTATCGTAGTTTGCCCAATCGGGATGAGCCGCTAGTACTGGCCCTGGATAATTAGGATTAAGGTTGAGAATTTCATTATGACGTTGATTGCCAGCAGCAAAAGTCCAAACCCAAGCGTGTAATTCCATGTCTCGCTCATGGGCTAGTTTCACCGCCTCTTCCAGTGGGTTCCACCCACGAATTAATGGGTTTTGCTCTTTTGCGACTTGGCTGGGATAAATTGTATAGCCAGCGTTAACAGTTTCAAAAAAAACGGTATTAATTCCGGCTTGGGCGAGGCGATCAAAAATCTGTGCCAGTCCCGCCTTACTACCAGCACGAACAATCGTCCCCCGATCTAACCAAACTGCGCGAATTTCTGGTTGAGCTAGCTTCCGATCTACAGGAAACTGCTGCCACAAAGTCGTTTTAGCGACCAGCCACTGCTGACGAGCCAAAGCATAGTTTTTTTGAGCAATCAATTGGGGTAAATTTTTGGCAATTAGCCTTGCTTGTGCTAAGGCTTGGTTTTTAGTTATGGCTAGCGCCCCCAGTTTGGTTGAGGCTAATTGTATTGGCTGTTCTTTGACAGCTTCGGGGGTATTCAAATGCCTAGAAAACTGCTTCTTTTCGGATATTGTTTCGCCAACATTAGCCGTATCAGCTAACACCGCTAAATGAGCGCTTTCCACTCGACCAATCAGATTTTCTAGCTCTTGCTGGAGAGCTAGAGCTTGGTTGCGATCAATCGGCTCATTGGAGTTGGGTGCAACATCCAAACGCACCGCTTGTTCTAATTGGTCAATAGCCTCCTGAGAATTTGGGGGTTTGACCATAGGCAGCGCTCTAGGTAAAGGAGCAGTGGCAGTTTTAGGAGGAGTGAATGAGGGAGATAAGGGAGATGAACTACCCCTGTGCCCCCCTGCCTCTCTGCTCCCCTGCACTAAGGGTGCAGCCGCCACAGTCGTAGAGCAACTTTGGGAAGCTCCTGCTATTTTTTTGGTGCGATTTGATGGCGCTAGTGCTGTTAAATAGTGATTGATAGTAGTTTTTAACCAGGCATTATCCAATTCGGCTGCTGAGGCTGTATCTGTTCCCCAACGCCAACCCAAAAAGGTAGAACGCTCAGTTGTCACTACTGCGGCCGGATTATCTTTGGAATTCCAAACAGCAGGAGATTCAGTGCCCATATCATTAGGAATCACAACGCCGCCGCGCACTTTACCAAAGAGTCCAGTTTGATTTGTCCATTCTGGAATCCTGGTTTTTGCAGCTTGAATCTGTTCTGTGTCACTAAGGCTGAATCCCCAATAACCTCCCAAAAGCGATCGCAATAACTGCCGTACTCCTGGGGATGACAAACTACCTACAGGCCCACTAGCAATCAAACGCCCTCCCTTACTCATCCATTCTTCTAGGGCGATCGCTTGAGTTGGTGTTAATGTCTCGACGTTTGGCAAAAATAATACCCGGCGATCGCCCCAATCTCCCCCACTCTTGACATCATTTAGGGAAATTACACAATATTTCATCCCTATTGTCTGTAAGCGATCGCTTATCCCTCTCCATTGATTTGCATTTTCTTGGTCATACACTACGCTCAATACAGGTTCTTCAGTCGCCGCCGTTACTGGCAAAATACTCAAAAAACTTAAAACTACAATTTCACAACTTAAAATAAATAATCTTCTAGCTTTTTTAATTTTTAAACTTATATATTTTTGGTTTTCCTGATACTTCACCAGTGACTCCTCACTTGATTATTAATTAATTTAGTTATTAGTCAGAATTCATTAGTACACAATATAGGACTCTAGCTGAATTCCTAGTAAGTTTACTGAGATTCTCACCCTGATTAAGGAAAGCTAATGTTTGGCTTTTCAAAAATCAAATAGAATTCCTATAAGCTTGTCGTAGAAGTACTTAGTGAATGACCTTTATCAATCTAGCCTATCAAAACCAGTAAAAAATGCCAAGATGGATACTCAACTTTCCAGACGATTCTATAGAAATTGTTAGCTATTACATTGTGAATTTAATTCCATTAGTGACTAGTTTTTTAGAAAATTTTGCATTTACCAATTACCATAGGCTTTTGCGTAATTGCAGAGAGTTTTACTTAAACCCAAAATAAAAAATGCCACTTTTGTTCTAATTATCTGTTTTTCAGGGTTTTTGTGAGTTAAAAAAGTAATACTAGTACATCTTAAAGCCCTCACCCTAAATCCTTCTCCCAAGCTCAGGAGAGGGACTTTGAAATTGGCTTGGCTTCCCACAAAAAATCGCGTTAGAAAATCAGAAGGTACTATCGAAGATTTTCAAAAGAGAGTTGATACAGCTATTTGTTTAACGTCTTAACCCATGCTTCAACTGCTATATATCTATAATTTATCTACAAAAAAATAAAAAGCTTTACAAAAACTTTGCAAAGAAAACCAGCATATCACATAAATAATTATCTCGTTTTTAGGTAAAATATCTCCAGGTTAATTATCACAAAAAGCCCCATTTTAGTAGATATTAAAAATTGGGGTTAGCATTTTTTATACCAGTGGTTATTACCAAAAAAACTTACCCTTTCTGAGTCAACCCACTTTCAGACAAGGGCAATTATTAAGGAATTAATAAATATGATTATTACATTGATTGTAGCTTGGATAGTCTTCATAATATTATGGAAATTGCTGAAAGCAACCGTGAGCACTGCATTAACTCTTGCAGCAATCCTTGTTTTATTAAATATTAGTTTTGGCATTACTCCCCAAGATATTTGGCATTACGTAACACAGTTTGCTCAAAATTTGTCGCAGATCCAAACTGGCAAGTAACAATATATACTTCACTTTTGCTAAGAAAAGGTGAAGCTTGAAGAATTCAGAAACCTAAATTCAGGAGTCAGAAAAAGAAACTGAAGGATTCAGTGGAAAGTCGGACTGTAATTCTGAATTCTGACTCCTGGCTCCTGAATTCTTTTGTGATAAATATGAAATGACAAAATTTTTAACTTTGATATAACTGGCGTCAAAGTTTATGTGTGTTTACAACCTTTGATGTTCAATTATTATTTAATGCTGAAATCTTGGCTAATGCATCCTTAACACTTGCTGGCAACTGACGCATAATCTTCCCTCTTTCGCGATCTAAAGCGACTAAAGTCACCTTGGCAGTGACGTACAATTGTTGCCCATCAGTTGAGACAATGGCATAGTCCCAATTGATGCGGACACCAGTCACTTCAGCCATGCGCGTTTTTACCACCACTGCCATACCCAATTGAATTGAACGGTGATAGCGCACTGACAGTTCTACAACTGGTAAATCGCAACCTATAGCAACTAAATCAGCAAATTCAATCCCTATAGATCGCAAGCATTCAATCCGCGCTTCTTCCATCCAAGCTATATAGGAACCGTGCCAGACAAGTCCGGCATAGTCAGTGTGGTGGGGTTGCACTCTCACAGGGTATTCAAACCAATTCCCAAACTCGTGACTGGATGGATTGTCAAGAGCGCTGGTTGGTGGTAGTTTTGGTTGGCTGGGTTTTTCTTCTGACATCTTCAAATTTCTTAGTACTGATAAATTTTTCAAATTATTAGACCTAGCTTGAAAATAGGGACTGGGGATTGGGAAAGAGGTATTTTCATTGTTCCTTGTGAGCGCCGCTCATGGAGTCTTTTGCAAAAGTCCCCTAACACCCCACCCCCAACCCCTAAGAACCTGCTCTTAGGGGAGAATTTGACGTCAGTCAAAAGCGGGGTGGGGTTCTTTTTTTGATTTACGCAAGAAGTCTATTGAATAGCATAAAAATTAATTGCGTTGCCGGACTTATTGATTTAATATTTACCTTCCGAGCATAGGGAGTGTTTTGTTATGCAGCCTAATCTCCGGCCTGTGAGTGTTGTTACTTTATCTCTACTTAGCTTACTAGGTTTTGGAATGGTGTATCCAGACAATAACCAGGTAAACACAAATGCAAGGTTGAGGTACGACTCTGGAGAAAAAGCTCAAGCTTTACCCAAGAATAATCAGCTTTCAGAAATTGCAAGGCTTAACGAAGAAGCGATCAAAGAATCTCGGCAAGGTCAATCGAAAGAAGCGTTGCAGAAATCACAGCAAGCATTAGCCATCAGCAGAGACCTTGGAGAGCGCTCTTGGGAAGCGGTAACATTCAACAATATTGGCAGAATCTACCAAAGTCAAAAAAAGTATTCTGAAGCACTTCAATCCTATCAGCAAGCTCTATTAATTAACAAAGAACTAGGGGATCTGGTTCGACTTGGCAAAACATACAGTAACATAGGTTACTTATTCGATATCCAAAACAAGCCAGAGTTAGCAATTTTTTTCTACAAGCATTGTTTGATTAATCGTGAGAAAGCTCGCTTGAATCCATCAGCACTGAGTGCGCCGCAACCAAATGCTTACAACATAACTGTTAGCCAGACATATCGCATTTTGGGTGAACGATTGCTGAAACAGGAACGTGTTGCTGAAGCACAAAGGACAATGGATTTACTCAAAGTTGAAGAACTAGAGGAATATCTCCAGAATGTGCCAGGTAATCAACGTACTGTCAAAGGTATTAATATAGCGGCAACAGAAAAACCAATTAAACAAAAGCTGGATCAAAGTGTGGATAATGCTGTTGTGCTGGGTAAAGAACTGACAACACTACGTAAAATTTCCCCCCAACAGCGATCGCTCGAACAGAAACAACGCATCGAACAACTAGTCTTAAATCAACAGCAACTTCTAGATGGTTTTAACGAATTTATCAATAGTCCTTCAGTGAAAGCACAGGTAGAGGAAATTAGCCGTACAGCGAGACGGCAAAATTTGGATTTGGAAAGTCTCAACGAACTTCGGGATAACTTGGCGCGATTGCCGCAAAAATCGGCATTACTTTACCCACTGATTTTAAAAGATAGTTTGGAATTGGTCTTGGTAACTCCTGAATCCCCACCAATTCATCGCACCGTTGCTGTCAAACGTAAAAACCTTTATCAAACAATTGATGCTTTCCGCCAAGCTTTAATCAATCCCAGTCGAAATATCAAAGCACCTGCACGCCAATTGTATAACGAGCTAATTAAACCGATCGAGAAAGACTTGAAGCTATCAGGTACGCAAACTCTGATTTATGCTCCAGACGATCGGTTACGCTACATTCCTTTAACTGCTTTATATGATGGCAAACAATGGCTAGTGCAGCGCTTCAATGTAAATCACATTACATCCGCCAGTCTGACTAACTTAAACACCCCAAAAGAATCGACTTTGCGGGTTTTAGTCGGTGCTTTTACTAAAGGTAATTATCAAATCAAAGTTGGGAATCGACAGGTTGCTTTCGCTGGCTTACCCTTTGCAACGCGGGAGGTGGAAAGTCTAGCGGCGGCGGTTCCTGAAACTACGAAGCTTTTAGACGATGCCTTTACTCCTAAAGTCGCTGTACCCCAAATGGATGATTATACAATTGTCCATTTAGCGACTCATGCAGCCTTTGTGGTGGGTAAACCAGAAGATTCGTTTATTTTATTTGGGAATGGCGATCGCGTTAATTTTAGAAATGTCGCCACTTGGTCACTCCCGAATGTAGATTTGGTAGTGTTGAGCGCCTGTGAAACCGGCTTGGGAGGCAAATTAGGTAACGGTGAGGAAATTTTGGGTTTCGGCTATCAGATGCAACAAACCGGCGCAAGAGCTGCGATCGCCTCTTTGTGGTCTGTAGATGATGGCGGTACACAAGCACTCATGAGTGCTTTTTATGGTATTCTTTCTACTGATAAGCTGACTAAAACTGAAGCTTTACGCCAAGCTCAAGTCTCATTAATTACTGGAAACTGGAAGGAAATAAGTCATAATGCACCCGTAGCAGCAGTCAATGACTTTAGTCACCCGTACTATTGGGCACCCTTTATTTTAATTGGCAATGGACTTTAAGTGTATCGCATCTGACATGATACAGCAGATTTTAAGTTGTGAGGTACACAACGATTTGTCTGTTACCCAGGTATAAACCGTGTTTTACTCCTGTTAGCGCGGCGGGGCGTAGCCGATTCTGTATTCTGAATTTGCATTTTGAACGGATTATGGCAAAAGAGGAACGCTCAATTACCCAACCTCTGACTTTGGTGAGTTTTAACACCTTCAGCTAGAGGCTGAAAATCCGGCTCGTGAGATTTTGGCAGATACAAAAAATATGCGATGGGCCGGCCATAGCCAATCACTTAATGGTAATAAAGAAGTAGGTAAGAGCGATCGCTAACTAACCCACTATTACCAATAATCAATTTCTAATTTGCTATCGACCTCTGAAACCTTAATACTTCTTGGCAAGAGTTTTAGAGCCTGTATCACTTTGCATAGATTGCTTGACAAGATCGGCCAATTCATCTAATTGGCTAATTGCCTCTGCACCTTCTAGCTTCATTAATTCGCGGTCATCCCGCATTTCCGTCCAAGTAATGCCGTAATCGGACACTAAAAATCGAATCAGATGGTTATCACCCAAGCTAACCATAAACGATGCACTATTCATTTGGTCGCCACAGGTATAGCAGGATGCAAGATACCCACGCCGCTCTAATACAATCGCCAAGGCTTGCAGGTTCATTACCAAGTCTTGGACGAATTGTCGATGTTGATGTGCTAGTCTCAGAAACACTTTTGTCCTCCAGACACCACAGTAATTTGAGTTTCTTTTATATTTTCTTTAGATTTTCTCACCCATTGGTATTGTAAACTATTCATTACAATTACCAGACAAATGATATTGAGTCATTGATTGACTACTTTGTTTAGGGTAGTGGATCGGGATTTTGAGGGCCGTATCAAACTATTCAGTTTGCAAATTCAAAATCTCGGACAGAATTTCTAAATTTAACTATATCTTTATACACTTCTGTCAGGGTAGATTCTTAGAGTAAGCGATCCGCTTTAAGAGTAACTTAAATTTACCACTAGTCAACTACAGAAAACCTACATATTTGGTTATTATTGCTTATGTGCAGTCAAATACACTGTTATTAAATGCCATAATGTAGTTTTGCGTCGTTATAGTGTCTCTTGCTTAGATGTTTAACCTGTTATCTTTCTAACGTAGATTTTGGTATAGACAAATGATTAGTTATACCAAATTCATTCCTCCTATATATATAAAGTTAAGCAGATGACAGTGCAAATTATAGGTTAAGTAGTTGCAAGAGAATAAATGCAATAGTTTATACAGCTAAAACGTAGTTAGTAGACAAGTGTGAGTGTAGAATCCACAATGGGAAAGCTTAACACTGACAATACCTAAACTCAGCAGAGCAATGTTGCCATTTAGGCAATATTTTCAGGTATTTTGGGATTATTTTCAAAAAGTTGTACGAACCAAAGCACGGTAATTTAACGTGAGTTCGACGGAACTAAAAAATGGCAGGAGGTAGTGCAGGCAAATC